>VBCP01000383.1 GCA_005888925.1 Betaproteobacteria bacterium
GGTGTGGGAATATCGCGCGCGATTTTTCCGCGTCGACGTCGCGCTCTACCGCAATCTCATCGTCGCCTTCATCCCCGCCGCCGCGCTCGGCCTCGCCTTCTCGAAGTACATCAAGAGCTATCTGTTTCACGCGGTGCCGGTCGCGCTCGCCTTCATCGTCGGCGGCGTCATCATCCTGCTGGTCGAGCGCCGCTCATTCACTCCCAGGGTTGAGGACGCGCACGCCATGACCTGGCTCGACGCGCTGAAGGTGGGGGTGGCGCAATGCTTCGCGCTGATTCCCGGCACCTCGCGCTCGGGAGCGACCATCATCGGCGGCATGCTGTTTGGACTCTCGCGCAAGGCGGCGACGGAATTTTCATTCTTTCTCGCCGTGCCCACGCTGGTCGCGGCGGGCGGCTACGACCTGTTGAAAAATCGCGCGCTGCTTTCGGCGAACGACGCCCCGATCTTCGGCGTCGGCATGCTGGTCGCGTTTGTCTCAGCCTTCGTCGTGATCCGCTGGCTGATCCGCTACGTGGCGACGCACGACTTCAAGCCGTTCGCCTGGTACCGCATCGTCTTTGGCCTGGTGGTGCTCGCGACCTACTACAGCGGCTGGGTCAGCTGGACACAGTGACTCAGGACTGGACCCAGGGCAGGCCGGCCTTGCGCCAGCCGCCGACGCTGTTCCTGTGCTGCGTGTCGTCCTTGTCGCCCTCGAAGCCCTCGAGCACGTTGTAGGTCTCGCGCCATCCCGCGCGCATCGCCGCTTCGGCGGCGCCGTGCGAGCGCGCACCCGAGCGGCAGATAAACATCAGCGGTTCGTCCTTCTTGGTCACGGCGGCCAGCTCGCCGATGAACTCCGGATTCGGCCGGCTGCCCGGATAGGTCTGCCATTCGATGGCCACCGACCCGGGGATGCTGCCCACGTACAGGAGCTCGGGCTTGGTACGCACGTCGACCAGCTTCGCGCCCGCCTGCATCAGCTGGTGAGCTTCGGCCGGCAGCAGGGCCCCGGCATACGGCAGGCCCAGTTTTTTGGCCCGCTCGGCCGCTGTGCGCTTTATGTCGCGCTTGATGTCGTCCATGGGTTGATGCCGATTATAGGGCTGCGGCATGATTGCACCCCTCCAGTGCAAACGATGTTTTCATGCCCGCATCCGGTGCACTCCGGCCCGGTTAGAATCCCGTTCACTACGAGGAGCGTTTGGCATAGAAACTGCTCCTCCGCCGGGTCTACATCACTACACCAACTCAGCACCCACTCAGCGAGGAGATGCCGCAATGGCGACGACGACGCCCGACGACGTCCTGAAGCTCATTAAAGACAAGGAGGTCAAGTTCGTCGACCTCCGGTTCACCGATACGCGCGGCAAGGAGCAGCACGTCACGGTGCGGGTGAAGTACTTCGGCAAGGACAAATTCGAGGCGGGGCACGCGTTCGACGGCTCGTCGATCGCGGGCTGGAAGGGCATCCAGGCGTCCGACATGCTGCTGATGCCCGATCCGGTCAGCGCGCGCATGGATCCGTTCACCGACGAGCCGGTGCTCAACATCACCTGCGACGTCTACGAGCCGATGGACGGCAAGCCCTACGACCGCGACCCGCGCTCGATCGCGAAGCGCGCCGAGACCTATCTCAAGTCGACCGGCCTCGGCGACGTCTCCTACTTAGGCCCCGAGCCCGAGTTCTTCATCTTCGACGGCGTCACTTGGAGCGTCGAGATGTCGGGTTGCTTCGTGAAGATCAAGTCCGAGGAGGCGCCGTGGTCCTCGGGGATCGACTACGAGTCGGGCAACATGGGCCACCGCGCGCCGGTCAAGGGCGGCTACTTTCCGGTCGCGCCGACCGACACGCTGGGCGACATCCGCAACGCCATGTCGCTCGCGCTCGAGCAGCAGGGCGTCGAGGTGGAAGTGCACCACCACGAGGTGGGCGCGATGGGACAGAACGAGATCGGCACGCGCTTCGCGCCGCTGGTGCAGCGCGCCGACTGGATGCAGATCCTCAAGTACACCGTGTGGAACGTCGCGCATTCCTACGGCAAGACGGCGACCTTCATGCCCAAGCCGGTGGTGGGCGACAACGGCTCGGGCATGCACGTGCACCAGTCGGTGTGGAAAGGCGGCAAGAACCTCTTCGCGGGCAATGGTTACGCCGGTCTTTCGGATTTCGCGATCCATTACATCGGCGGCATCATCAAGCACGCCAAGGCGCTGAACGCGATCACCAATCCGGGCACCAACTCGTACAAGCGCCTGGTGCCGGGGTTCGAGGCGCCGATCAATCTCGCTTATTCGGCGCGCAACCGCTCCGCCGCCTGCCGCATCCCCTACGTCTCGAGCCCGAACTCGCGGCGCGTCGAAGTGCGCTTCCCCGATCCGACGGCCAATGCCTATCTCGCGTTCGCCGCAATGCTGATGGCGGGCCTGGACGGCGTGCAGAACAAGATCCATCCGGGCGATCCGATCGACAAGGACATGTACCACCTGCCGCCCGAGGAAGCCGCCAAGGTGCCGCATGTGTGCGCGTCGCTCGAGCAGAACTCAAGGAACAGGAGCTGACCCGCTTCCGCATGACCACGCACCCCGTGGAGTTCGACATGTACTACTCCTCGTAAACGAGGCGCCGTTTCGTGCGTTCAATAAGGGGCGGGAAACCGCCCCTTTTTCATTGGTTTGCTAGACTTAGTTCATGTTTCGTGCCGCCGTCTTCTTAGCCATCGCCGCCCTCGTGGCGGGGCCGGCGCGCGCCCAGCAGGTCACCGAGATCTTCAAGTGCAAGGGCGCCGACGGCCACTGGACCTACACCAACGACCGGCGCGAGGCCGAAAAGCAGAAGTGCGAAGTGGTTACCCGGCAGGTGAACGTGGCGCCGGCGACGAAGGCGCCGACCGCTTCGCGCAACGCGCGGCCGGGCGAGTTCCCCAAGGAAAGCGCGACCGAGCGCGCGAGCGCGCGCGAACGCCAGCGCGAGATCCTGGAAAAGGAGCTCGTCACCGAGCAGGCCGCGCTCGCCAAGGCGCGCCAGGACCTCGCGGCGCAGGAGGCGGTGCGCAGCGGCGAGGAACGCAACTACGCGCGCGTGCAGGAGCGCCTGCAGCCGTTCAAGGACAGCATCGAAACGCACGAGAAGAACATCGAAGCGCTCAGGCGTGAGCTGAACAACCTGTACCGCTAGTGGCATCCCAAGGGCTGCACTTCGCCGGCCTGGAACTGCTCGCCACGGCGGTGGTGGCGCTGGACGAGCAGTTCGTCGTGCGCTACGCCAATCCCGCCGCCGAAAACCTGCTCGCCACCGGCGCGAAGAGCCTGAACGGCCTGCCGTTCCTGCAGCTCTTCGTCGAACGCCAGGCGCTCGAGCGCGCGCTCAGCGATGCGCTCTCCACGCATTGGGATTATTCGGCGCAGAACGTGACCTACAGCCGCGCCGGCCGCGAGCCGCTGCCGCTAGCCTGCACCATGACGCGCATCGAGACCTCATTTTCCAATATGCGCTTGGCGCTGCTGGCAGAGCTGCGTCCCATCGAGGAGCAGCTGCGCTATGCGCGCGAAGAGCGCCTCATCTTTGAGCAGCAGGCGAACCGCGAGCTGATCCGCAACCTCGCCCATGAGATCAAGAACCCGCTGGGCGGCCTGCGCGGCTCCGCGCAGCTCCTCGAGCGCGAACTCGACAAGCCAGAGCTGCGCGAATACACGCAGGTGATCATCAAGGAGGCCGACCGCCTGCAGCGGCTGATGGACCGCATGCTCACCCCGCATCGCACGCCGCGCGTCGAGCCGGTCGGCATCCACGAAGTGCTCGAGCGCGTGAGGAGCCTCGTCCGGGCGGAATTCGGCGTCGAGATCCAGCGCGATTACGACCCGAGCATTCCGGAGATCGTCGGCGATCGCGAGCAGCTGATCCAGGCGGTGCTCAACATCGCGCGCAATGCCGCGCAGGCGGGAGCGAAACGCATCAGCTTCCGCACGCGCGCCGTGCGCCAGATCACCATCCTCCGGCAGCGCCACAAGCTGGCATTAGAATTGCAAGTAGTCGACGACGGGCCCGGCGTACCGGAAGAGATCCAGGACCGGATCTTCAATCCGCTCGTATCGGGCAGGGAAGGCGGCACCGGCTTGGGACTCTCACTCGCGCAGACGTTCGTCCAGTACCACCAGGGCGTTATCGAGTTCGAGTCCCGCCCCGGCCGCACAACATTCAGGATCCTGCTGCCGCTGACATGAAACCGGTCTGGATCGTCGACGACGACCGCTCCATCCGCTGGGTGATCGAAAAGGCACTCAGCCGCGAAGGCATCGCCTTCAACTCGTTCTCCTCCGCGCAGGACGCGCTCGACGCCCTCTCGGGAGAAGCGCCCGAGGTGCTGGTCTCCGATATCCGCATGCCGGGCCTCTCCGGGCTCGAGCTCTTGAATGCGGTGAAGAGCCGCCATCCGGCCGTGCCGGTCATCGTGATGACCGCGTATTCCGACCTCGACTCGGCCGTGGCCGCGTTCCAGGGCGGCGCGTACGAGTACCTTCCCAAGCCCTTCGACATCGACCAGGCGGTCGAGCTCATCCGCCGCGCGCTCGACGAGAGCCGCCGCGAATCGGAGGCAGCCGAGGCGCCGGCCGACACGCCGGAAATCCTCGGCCAGGCGCCGGCGATGCAGGAGGTGTTCCGCGCCATCGGCCGGCTATCGCAGTCGAGCGCGACCGTGCTGATCACCGGCGAATCAGGCACCGGCAAGGAGCTTGTGGCGCGGGCCCTGCACCGTCATAGCGCACGCGCCGCCAAGCCCTTCGTCGCCATCAATACTGCCGCCATGCCGAAGGATTTGCTGGAGAGCGAGTTATTCGGCCATGAGCGCGGCTCGTTCACCGGCGCGCAGCAGCAGCGCCGCGGCCGCTTCGAGCAGGCCGAAGGCGGCACGCTGTTCCTCGACGAGATCGGCGACATGCCGGCCGAGCTGCAGACGCGCCTGTTGCGCGTGCTGTCCGACGGCACCTTCTATCGCGTCGGCGGGCATCAGCAGCTGAAGGCGAACGTGCGCGTCATCGCTGCCACCCACCAGAATCTCGATCAGCGCGTGCGCGACGGCAGCTTCCGCGAGGACCTGTACCACCGCTTGAACGTGATTCGCCTGCGCCTGCCCAACCTGCGCGAGCGCGCCGAGGATGTTCCGCTGCTTGCGAAGAACTTCCTCGCGGCGAGCGCCAAGCAGCTCGGCGTCGAGCCCAAGCGGCTGTCGGAGGATGCGATCGCGCATCTCTCGCGCCTCGCCTTTCCAGGCAACGTGCGCCAGCTCGAGAACCTGTGCCACTGGCTCACGGTGATGGCGGCCGGACAGGTGATCGATGTCGGCGATCTTCCGGCGGAGTTCAGGGAGCACAGCGCGGCGGCGGCTTCCGATTGGCTCTCGGCGCTCGAGTACGAAGCCGAGCGGCGCCTTGCGCGCGGCGACACCGGCATCCTCGACTCGCTCGGCCGTCAGTTCGAGCGCGCGCTCATCAGCAAGGCGCTCGCCCGCACCGGCGGGCGGCGCATCGAGGCGGCAAACCTCCTCGGCATGGGCCGCAACACCATTACGCGCAAGATCCAGGAGCTCGGCATCGAGGACGACGCCGAGCGCGAGAAATCGGGGTCAGACCCCGAATGATTCTTTAGGCGCTGCGCTTCGCGCGCTGATCGGTCTTCAAGCCCGCATCGGCTGCCGATGCGGCGCGCCGATTTGCTTCCAGCTTGGCATCGACCAGGCGCACCACCTCGTCCAGCACCTCGGAGCGCATGCCCTTTTGTGCGGCAATCGTCTGCACCAGGCGATCGACGCGCTCGATGTTCGGCGCGCCGGCGTGCAGCGCCCGCGCTGCGGAGGAGGGGCTTTGCAGCCCTTGCGCTGCGGCAGCGTATTTCTCGAATGGCACGAGGTCCTTTTCGTCCGCGCCCAGCGACACGCAGAGCTTGACCACCCACTTGTACATCGCGCGCGAAGCCTCGAGATCCGAGTGCACCGCCTCCTTGATCGAGCGGATGCCATCCTTGGTCACGCAGCGGTAATT
>VBCP01000384.1 GCA_005888925.1 Betaproteobacteria bacterium
GCCAGGCCTCTTCGTGCAAAGGATCGCGTGGTGCGCCGGCGAGCGCCGGATCGGCCGCGGCGTGCGCGGCGGGGATGATCGTATGGCGCGCGAACTCGCGCAGCAGCTGGAAGGCGCGGGTGTGATCGCTGAGCTCGGCGGCGAGGCGATAGCGCGTCTGCATGCGACGCTCGAAGTCCGCCGAATCGGAAAACGATTCGTCGATCCGCGGTACGCCGTGCGCATCGAGGAAATAGAACGGCCGCAGCTTGTTCGGCGTCAGGGCAAAGGAGTTGTCGATCACATCATCGGCCGAGAACTGCAACAGCACGAGATCCGGTGCATAGCGCATCACCGTGGTCTGCAGGAGCACGAGCTCCTGCGCCGTGCCATAGCCGCCGACACCGAAGTTGAGCACCTCGACGAGCTTCCCGGGCCGCAAGTCGCAGTGCTGCAGCTTCGGCTCGAGCTGCCACCACCAAGTGTTGCGCAGCGCGACCGTCGTGGCTTCGGAAAATTCGTCACCGAGCACCGCGATGCGGTAGACCGGGTCGGGCTTGTCGAGCAGATGCTCGCGATCGCGGAAGCCCGCCGGGTTGACGACAACGCGCGTGCGGCCCTCGTCGCCCGCGTACCACCCCTGGCGGTGCGCTCGCAGGCTCCAGCCGAGCTGCGGGTCGAGCTGGTGGAGTTCGGGCGTGCTGTAGCCGCCCAGGCGCAGGCCGACCTCGAGCATGGCGAGCGCGGCGAGCGCCGCGCAGGCGACGAGCGCCGCGCGCTTCATGGCTTGCGGCAGAGCTCCGCGGCCATCAGCTCCGCCGCGAGCGCATGTCCGGCCTCGTTCCAGTGGCCGAAGCCCGGTTTGGTGTTCTCGAAGCCGTGAAGAAAAACGCGCTTTTTGTCCGCCTCGCTCTGCATGGCAGGCGCCAGCGCCAGCACGTCGAAACCGTGTTGAGTTCCGAGGCGCTGCAGCCGCTCCTCGGGATAGAACAGCGACTTCACGCCCAGGCTTTCCGCATACCGTGCGCGCATCTGCGGATCCGGGTACACCGAGCCGGGCGTCGACAGCACCGCGAGCACGAAGCGCGCGCCATTCTGTTTGGTCTCCTCACGTGCGGCGAGCACCAGCCGGTCGGTGATGTCCCAGGCCTCCTGCCACTTCGGCTCGCGCGGCTCATGGAACACCTGCTCGTCCAGTCCCGGCTCGGTCAACTTGGCACCGGACGCCAGGGCAGCGGCCACGGGCGCATTGTGGAAGTGCTGCGCGATGTTCCCGGCGCGCACCCGGCGCAGCACCTGGTACAGGCGCATGTCCTGCAGGAACGCGCGATGGGCGGCGATGCGCTGCTTCTCCACAAACTCAGGGTCATTGCGGAACGCTGTGTCGAGGAAGAGCTTGCCGTCCTTGAGGGAGAAATACGCGCGCCCTTTTTCGCCTTCGAGCGCCTTGGAGTTATTGCGCACATCATTGCCGGGAAAGAAGGCGAGCAGCACCATGTCGGGCGAATAGGGCCAGACGCGGCTGCGCAGCGTAAGGAACTCGTGTCCGGTGCCGTAGCCCGAGACGCCGAAGTTCACCGTCTCGATCTTCTTGCCGCCGGCGAACCCGCAGCTCTCCAGCTTTTTCGGCAGGAGTGACCAGAAGGTGCGCTCTAGGTCGACCTGCATCGCCTCGGCATAGGAGTCGCCCAGCACGGCAATGCGGTAGGTCCCCGCGGGCTTGGCCACGGAATGCTCGCGGTCACGCCAGCCTTGGCTGTTGACTTTGACAAACGCGCGGCCTTCGTCGCGCTGCCAGCCTTCCATGCCCGGGCGCAGCTTCGAGCCGGTGACCGGATCGGGCTCCCAGAAATTCGGATACGAGAATCCGGCGGCGCGCAGCGCGCCTTCCGCCAGCACCACGGTGACGCCGACGCTCGCGCAAGCGAGCGCGAGGTTCTTAATCCAGCTCGAATTTGTGCTCATAGTTCTGCTTGAGTGCGGGGTTCTGCGCTTCCTTGCGCAGGAAACAGTTGCCGACGGCGAGCGTCTCGATCTCGGTGCCCATGAAGCAGCGGAACGCGTCCTCGGGGCTGCCGACGATCGGCTCGCCGCGCACGTTGAAGCTGGTGTTGACGATCACCGGGCAGCCGGTCCTGCCCTTGAACTGGGCGATGAGATCGTAGAAGCGCGGGTTGGTTTCCTTGTGCACCGTCTGCACACGCGCCGAGTAGTCGACATGCGTCACCGCCGGGATCGACGAGCGCGGCACGTTCAGCTTCTCGATGCCGAAGAGCTTCTGCTCCTCCTCGGTCATCGCGATGCGGTGCTCCTCGCCGACGTCGGCAACGAGCAGCATGTACGGGCTTTCCGTGTTCAACTGGAAATACTTGGGCGCGTCCTCCGCCAGCACCGCCGGCGCGAAGGGGCGGAACGATTCCCGGTACTTCACCTTGAGGTTCAGCTGCTTCTGCATCGTCGGCGAGCGCGCATCGCCGAGGATCGAGCGCGCCCCCAGCGCGCGCGGGCCGAACTCCATGCGGCCCTGGAACCAGCCGAGCGCCTTGCCCTCGGCGAGCGCCTTG
>VBCP01000388.1 GCA_005888925.1 Betaproteobacteria bacterium
AGAAGATGAATTCCTTGCGCTCTTCGTTGTGCGAGAGAAGCTCGTGGCCGGTCTGGCGAGAGAACGCCTGGAAGTCCTTCACCGCGCCCGGGTCGGTGGCGAGCACCTTGAGCACCTGTCCCGACTGCAGCTCGGCGAGCGCCTTCTTCGTGCGCAGGATCGGCAGCGGGCAATTCAGGCCGCGCGCGTCGAGTTCCTTGTCGAAAGTCATAGGCCGCACAGTATAAGATGCCAGCGCCATGGACCGCTGGCTCGTCACCATAGCGCAATTGCCCACCGAGGATCCGGCGGCGCGCATGCGAGTGCTGCGCACGCTCGAATCGCTCGGCGCGGCGGTGATGCGCGAAGGCGCCTATCTCCTGCCCGACACCGCGACCAATCGCCAGGCGCTCGAAGCGCTCAGCGATTACATCGGCAAGACCGCGGGAAGCGCGCAGGTGCTGCAGGTGAACCCCACCGCGCCGGCGCAGCAGGAGCAATTGCGGCGCCTCTTCGACCGCTCGGCGCGCTACGAGGAGCTGATCAAGACCGTCGAGAGCCTGCGCGTCGGCTTCGGCCATTCCGACCCGAGCGCGATCTCGCGCGTCCTGCACAAGCAGCGGCGCGAGTTCGAGGCGATCGCCGCGCTCGACTTCTATCCCACCGAGGCGCGCAGCCGCGCGGAGCGCGCGCTCCTCGAGACCGACGCCGCGGTGAAGCAGCTGCTGTTCACTTCGTCCCAGACCTCGCTCGGCGCCGGCGAGCGCCTGTTGCGGCGCGCCTGGGCGACCCGCCACCCGCCCTGGGCCGACCGCCTCGCCTGCGCCTGGCTGATCCGCCGCTTCGTCGATCCCGAGGCGACGCTCGCCTGGCTCGACAAGAGCGAGGAGCTGCCCTCCGGCGCGCTCGGCTTCGCGTTCGACGGCGCGCATTTCGCCGCGAGCGGCACGCGCGTCGCCTACGAGGAAATGCTGGCGCAGCTCCAGCTCGCCAAGAATCCCGCGCTCGCCAAGATCGGCAGCATCGTGCACTTCCTGGAGATGGGCGGCAGCACCGTGCCGGAGGCCGCGGGCGTGCAGATGCTGCTGCAAGGGGCCCAGCGGCGCTCGACCAGCATGCAGGAGCTGCTCGCCGAAGCCGAGAAGACCTTCGACCTGCTGTATGAGGCGTACTACGAGCCTGCCCGCCGCTGATAACTGCGGCTGACTAGCGCTTCGCTTCCTTGAGCTCGGCCGTGTACTGGGCGCGCAGTTCCTTGAGGCGCGCATCGACCACGGAGAGCTGGTAGAAGTCGCCGTCGCCCGCCGAGCGGGCGAGGGTCAGCTGCTCGATCGCGGCCGGCAGGCTCCCTTGCAATGCGTAGAGCTCGCCCTGCGCCTGGTGTTGCAGCAGCCGCTTGCCGAGGGTGGCGTAGGTCTTGGCCTGCATGCCGTAGAGCCGCGCGTCGCGCGGGTATTTAACCAGCGAATCGCGCAGCACGGCGAGCGCGGCGTCGTTCTGCCCGCTCTCCTGCAACGTAGCGACGTACGCGTAGGAAAGGGCGCGCGAATACGGATAGCGCTCGCGGCCTTTGGCGAGGACCTCGGCCGCGCCCGCGTTGTCGCGCGCCGCGCTCTTCACGCGTGCGTCGAGCATCTCGATCATCGGGCTCGCTGCGCCCAGCACGCGCAGGCGCTCGAGCTGCGCCTGGGCCTGCGGCGCCTTGCCGGCGCGCAGCAGCGTCAAAGCGAGCCCGTAGCGCGCCGCGGCTTCGCTCGCGTAGCGGTGCTCGCGCAACGCCGATTCGAAGCTCGCGACCGCGTCACGCGGATCGCCGGCGTCGGCGCGGATCTTGGCGCGCACCAGCTGGAACTCGAGCACGTCGGCGTGCTGCCGGTAGGGCATCGACGCGGCCTTGTTCTGCACGTCGGCAATGCGCTCGCTGGTCACCGGGTGGGTGCGGAAGTAGCCCGGTATCGTGCTGTCCTCGCTGACGCGGGTGGAGCGCTGCATCTTCTCGAAGAACGAAGCCATCGCGTGCGGGTCGAAACCGGCCTCATCGAGCCGCTGCAGGCCGATGCGGTCCGCTTCGCGCTCAAAGTCGCGCGAATAGCTGAGCGAGGCCTGCACGCCGGCCGCCTGGGCGCCGGCCGCGGCGCCGATCGCGAGATCCGGGCGCGAGCGCCCGAGCAGGATGGCGGCCGCTAGCGCCACCATCATCGGCCTCTGCATCTGCTGCTGCTGCGAGAGCATGCGCGCGATGTGCCGCTGGGTCACGTGCGACACCTCGTGCGCCAGCACCGAGGCGAGCTCCGACTCGGTCTCCGCGGTGGTGATGAGGCCGGTGTGCACGCCGACGAAGCCGCCCGGCAATGCGAAGGCGTTGACCGTAGTGTCGCGAATGGCGAAGAACTCGAAGTCCTGCCGGGAGCCGCTCAAGCGCGAGCCGAGCGTTGCCAGGTAGTCGGCGATCTCCGGGTCGTCGAGGTAGCTCGGATCGCGGAAGCGGATCTCGCGCATGATGTTCTCGCCGACCTTGCGCTCGAGCTGCGGCGAGAGCACCGTCTCGCCGCCGCCGAGGTCGGGCAGCGTCTGGCCCGAAGTCTGGCCCGACGTCTGCCCAAAGGCGCGCGGGGCCGTGGCGATCGCGAGGACGGCGATCCAGGCGGCGAATCTCATGCGGCTATGATATCGCCCGCCATGGCCGCTTCCGTGAAGAAGCTGACGCACTTCGATGCGCGCGGCGCAGTCCATATGGTGGATGTGGGCGCCAAACCCAGTTCACATAGGGTGGCGCTCGCCTCGGGACGCATCATGATGCAGGCGGCGACCCTGAAGACGATCGCCGCGGGCACGGCGGAGAAGGGCGACGTGCTCGGCGTGGCGCGGCTTGCCGCGATCCAGGCCGCCAAGCGCACCGCCGGCCTGATCCCCCTCGCCCATCCGCTTGCGCTCTCGCGCGTGGCGGTCGACTTTGCCCGCGAGCGGCGGCCGCCGGCGATAAAAATCCTGGTGCGCGTCGAATGCCGCGGCCCGACCGGGGTCGAGATGGAGGCGCTCACCGCCGCGGCGGTCGGGCTGCTCACGATCTACGACATGGTGAAGGCGCTCGATCGCGCCATGACGCTGACCGACGTGCGCCTCGAGGAAAAGAGCGGAGGCCGCTCAGGGGTATTCCGCCGCTCGGGCCGCTAAAATATGCCCATGAATTCGATCCGCAGGGCGCTGGTTGCAGCGCTGGTTTTCGGCATCTTCAGGCCGCTCGCGGCGCTCGCCGCCTGGAACAAGGAAGCGTTCAGCGCCAAGACCGCGGGCGATGCGCTGAAGAGCCTCGGCGTCGGCAACGCCGCGCCGAGCAAAGACCTCACGATCGATGCGCCGCAGATCGCCGAGAACGGCGCCGTCGTGCCGATCGAGATCTCGAGCGCGATTGCCGGCACGACGGCGCTGATCGTGGTCATCGACAAGAACCCGTTCCCGCTGATCGCGCGCTTCGACTTCAAGGAAGGCGCCCTGCCGTTCGTCAAGGTGAACGTCAAGATGGGCGAGACCTCCGACGTGCGCGTGCTGGCCGAGGCCGGCGGCAAGCATTACGTGGCGACGAAAGAGGTCAAGGTCACCATCGGCGGCTGCGGCGGCTAGGAGATATCCGATATGGCAGCAGGACCCAT
>VBCP01000389.1 GCA_005888925.1 Betaproteobacteria bacterium
AAGCTCGTGCCGCTGCACTTCATCCAGAACCTCACCGTCAAGGTCAACGGCAGACCGGTGGTGGAAGCGCAGATCAGCCAGCGGCGCGAAGGGCGACAAGATCGAGGTGAGCTGGCTCGACAACCAGGGCGAGACCAACAGCACCGAAGCCGCGATCGCGTGAGATTCATCGCATTGGGGGCGGCGCTTGCCATGGGCTGTGCTGCGGCCTGCGCCGCCCAGGCACAGGACAGCGCTAAGGAGATCCAGCGCTACCGCCAGATGATCGCCGA
>VBCP01000385.1 GCA_005888925.1 Betaproteobacteria bacterium
ACCGCGAGCACCCTGAGCTGGCCGCCTTTCACGTAAGGCAGCGCCGCGGGCAGGGTCGGCGTTCCGACCTGCAGGTGACCGGCGACGAGGTCGGCGGTCGCCGGCACGCTGCCCTTGTACGGCACGTGGACCATCTGCGTGCCCGTCATGGCATTGAACATCGCCATCGCGAGATGCGAGGTGGCGCCGATGCCCGCCGAGCCGTAGTTGATGGCGCCGGGCTTGCTCTTCGCGAGCGCGATCAGCTCCTGGACGCTCTGCGCGGCGAACGACGGATGCACTGCGAGCACGAGCGCGATGTCGCTCACCATCGCAACAGGCGCGAAGTCGCGCACCGGATCGTATGGAATGCGCGCCACCACCGGCAGCATGACGATCTCGGAGGCCGAGCCGAGAAGCAGCGTGTAGCCGTCGGGCGCGGCCTTCGCGGCGACTTCGGCGCCGATGGCGCCGCCGGCGCCGGTGCGGTTCTCCACCACGATCTGCTGCTTGAGCCGCTCCGAGAGACCGGCGGCGACGATGCGCGCCGTGACGTCCGAGGCGCCGCCGGCCGCATACGGCACGATCATGCGCAGCGGATGGGTCGGATAGTTTTGCGCTGCCGCCGTGCCCATCGCGACCAGCAGCAGCAGCGCGAACGTCAGTCGACTCTTATGCCGTTCTTGCGTACGACATTGGCCCACTTGTCGATCTCCCCCTTCAGATAACCGGCGTAGTCGCCGGGCGCGAGCATCTGCACCTCGATCGCCTGTTTCGCCAGCTGCTCGACGAACTCGCGGTTCTCGGCCACGCGCTTGAGCTCGCTCTTCAGCCGCTCGGCGACCTCGGGCGGCGCTCGCGCCGGCAGGAGCAGCGTGTACCAGGACGGCACGTCGACATCGGCGATGCCGCTCTCGAGGAGCGTCGGCAGCTCGGGCGCGAGCGGCGAGCGCTGCGGGCTCGTGACGGCGAGCGCGACCAGCCGGTTGGCGCGGACATAGGAGAGCGAAGAAGCGATCGAGCCGAACAGCACCTGCGCCTCGCCAGCCAGCACCGCCGTCGTGGCGGGTCCAGCGCCCTTGTACGGCACGTGCACCATGTCGACGCCGGTCGCGTTCTTGAAGAGCTCGGTAACGAGATGCAGGTTCGCGCCCTGGCCGCTGGAGGCATAGTTGAGCTTGCCCGGCTGGCGCTTCGCCAGCGCGATCAGCTCCTGGACCGTGCGCACCTGCAGCGCCGGATTGACGACCAGGATGTGGTAGGACTTGGCGAGGAAATCGAGCGGCGTGAAATCGGCCGCCGGGTCGTACGGCAGTCTTACGAGCGCCGGCGACAGCGCGAGCGGACCGATGAAGCCGAGCAGCACCGTGTAGCCGTCGGGCGCGCTCTTCGCGACGATGTCGGTGGCGGTGATGCCCGAGGCTCCCGGGCGGTTGTCCACCACCACCTGCTGGCCGAGACCGGTCCCCAAATGCGTCGATACCAGCCGCGCGAGCAGATCGTTGCCCCCGCCGGGCGCAAAGGGCACGATGAGCCGCAGCGGCTTGGAGGGGTAGTCGGCCCCCGCCGCACTGCACGAAAGCGCGGCCGCCGCAGCGAGCGGCAGCCCAACTGCCGCGGCGATTCCCAAAAAGCGGCGGAGCGTCTCAAAAATCATATATGTTCCATTTTTATACGAGGCGCGAGGAGGCGTAAACCGATATGGCGAACCCGGATCTGCGGGACTGGCTGGCGCAGATGGAGGCCGCGGGCGAGCTGCAGAAGGTGAGCGGCGCGAACCGCGAGGAGGAGATCGGCGGCATCGTCGACATCTACCAGCGCGCGGCCAACAACAAGGCGGTGCTGTTCGACGACATCCCCGGCTTTCCGCGCGGCTATCGTGTCGCGGCCAACATCCTCACCGGGGTGAAGCGCATCGCGCTCACCATGGGCATGCCACCCGAGTCCACCGAGATCGACCTCGTCAACTACTGGCGGCGCTATCTCACCGAGGCGAAATCGATCCCGCCGGCGACGGTGAAGAACGGCCCGATCCTCGAGCATGTGTATTCCGGCGCCGAGATCAATCTATCATGAAGGACCCGGACTCGGGCTGGATCAACTACGGCGCCTACCGGGTGCAGGCGTATCCCGATGGCCGCATCGCTTCGGTGATGTGCTCGAAGGGCAAGCACGGCGACATCCTGATGCGCCGCTACCACGAGCGCGGGCAGCGCTGCCCGATCGCGGTGGTCGCCGGCATGCATCCGCTGCTCTTCTCGCTCGCCGGCATCGAGGTGCCCTACGAAAAGAACGAGTACGACATGGCGGGCGGCCTGCTCGGCAAGCCGGTCGAAGTGATCCTCGGTCCGAAGACGGGACTGCCGATCCCGGCGAACGCCGAGATCGCGTTCGAAGGCACGATCGATCCGAACGACCGCATCGCCGAAGGTCCGTTCGGCGAGTGGACCGGCTACTACGCCGGCGGGCTGAAGCAGGAGCCGGTGATCCGCATCGACACCTTCATGCACCGGCAGGATCCGATCCTGCTCGGCGCGATTCCGGCGGTGCCGCCGAACGACGATACCTACTATCGCGGCACCTATCGCGCCGCGAACGTCTGGCGCCAGATCGAGGCCGCCGGCGTGCCGGGCGTGAAAGGCGTCTGGTCGCACGAAGCGGGCGGCAGCCGCATGTGGCTCACCGTCTCGATCACGCAGATGTATCCCGGCCACGCCAAGCAGGCGGGGCTCATCGCGTCGCAGTGCCATGCCGGCGCATATGCCAACAAGTATGTCGTCGTCGTAGACGACGATATTGATCCAGCAAACATGAACGACGTCATCTGGGCGATGCCGACGAGCTACCCGGCGGACGAGCGCATCTTCAACTCGCGCATGGTGATCGACGCCTGCCGGCCCTGGCTGCGGCGCAAGGACTTCCCGAAAGTCGCGCGCTCCTCGAAGGAACTCGACGCTCGCATCAAGGCGAAGTGGTCGCACGTCCTGCCGCGCTAGCGTTTTTCCTCGCGCTCGCCGTTTCATGGGCGGCGTGCGCGCAACCGTTCCCGAGCAAGCCGATCCGCCTGATCGTCGCCTTTGCGCCTGGCGGCATCGCCGACTTCGCCGCGCGCAGCGTCTCGCCGCGCCTGGCCGACGCGCTCGGCGTGCCGGTGGTGGTGGAGAACCGCGCCGGCGCCGGCGGCATCATCGGCGCCGAGCTCGTCGCGAAGAGCGCGCCCGACGGCTACACGCTCCTCGTCACCAGCATCTCGCACACCATCAACCCGAGCGTGGTGAAGACGCTGCCGTTCGACACGCAGCGCGATTTCGCGCCGGTCATGCTGATCGCCGACGCGCCGAACATCCTGGTCGTGCATCCGTCGGTGCCGGCGGCCTCGCTCGCCGAGCTGATCGCGCTCGCGCGCGCGCGCCCGGGCGAGCTGAACTATGCCTCCTCCGGCATCGGCACCTCGACGCATCTTTGCGGCGAGCTGTTCAAGACCATGACGGGTGTGAATCTGCAGCACGTGCCCTACAAGGGCGGCGGCCCGGCGGTCGCCGATCTCCTCGGCGCTCAGGTGCAGCTCATGTTCGCGACGCTGCCGACGGTGCTCGAGCATGTCCGCGCCGGCAAGCTCCGCGCCTTCGGCGTCACCGGCAGCCAGCGCTTCGCCGGCGCGCCCGACATCCCGACGATCGCCGAAGGCGGGCTCGCCGGCTACGAAGTAAGCGGCTGGAGCGGCATGTTCGCGCCGGCGCGCACGCCGCGCGCGGCGATCGACCGCCTCGCCGCCGAGACCGCCAGGATTCTTTCGGACCCCGCGCTCAAGGAGCGCCTGCTTGCGCAGGGCGCCGAGGCGGCGGTGAAGATGCCCGACGAGTTCGCCGCCTTCGTCGATGCCGAGATGCGCAAGTGGCGCAAGGTGGCGCAGGCGAGCGGCATGGCGGCGAACTGATGGCGAAGCTCAAGCTCACCCTCGCCTGCGGCAGCTACGACCTGGTGCGTGCGCTGGCCGATGGCCGCGCCGCTGCGCCGGGCGTGGAGCTCAACGTTCTCACCATGGCCTCGCCCGAGCGCCACGGCCGGATGCTGCGCCACCAAGAGTTCGATGTCTGCGAGCTCTCGCTCGTCGGCTACCTCGTGGCGCGCGACAAGGCGGCCGCGTTCAACGCCATCCCGGTTTTCCCGCACCGGCGCTTCCGCCATGGCTACGTCGTGAAGCGCACGAACGCCGGCATCGAGAAACCGGCCGACCTGAACGGCAAGCGCGTCGGTCTCGACACGCTGCAGAACTCCGCGGGCCTGTGGATGCGCGGCATCCTGCAGGACCACTACGGCGTGGATCTCAAGTCGATCGAGTGGTGGTGCCAGGAAGAAGAAGACGTCGCGTTCCAGCCGGCATCTTGGATGAAGGTAAAGCGCGTGCCGGCGGGCAAAGACATCGACCGCATGCTCGTCGAAGGCGAGCTCGAAGCCGCGATCTATCCAGAGACGCTGCCATCCATCCGCAACGGGTCACCGAAAGTGGGGCTGCTCTTTGCGCAAACGCGCGAAGCGGAGATCGACTACTACCAGCGCAGCGGCATCTTTCCGATCATGCATACGGTGGTGATCCGCACGAGCATCCTCGAGCGCCATCCGTGGGCCGCGGTGAGCGTGATGCAGGCATTCCAGAAAGCGAAGGAGCTCTGCTACCGGCACATGCAGGACCCGCGCAACCTCGCGCTCGTTTGGGCGTCAGAAGTGCTGCGCGAGCAGAAGGAAGCGATGGGCGCGGACCCATATCCGTACGGCCTCGAGCCCAACCATAAGGCGCTGGAAGCCGTCGTGCGCTACGAGCACGAGCAGGGAATGATCAAGAAACGCCCGGCAGTGGAAGAGCTCTTCTTTCCGCCCAGCCTGCAGGAGATCCAGCACTACCTCTGAAGATGATGATCATCGATTCCCAGATTCACGCTTATGAGGCGAACACGCCGCAACGTCCCTGGCACAGCGTGCGGAACTGGCCCGCGAGCGCCACCGGTGACGAGACCGTGGCGGCGATGGACAAGCTCGGTATCGACGGCGCGATCTTCATCTCGGCTTTCTCTCTATACCGCTACGACGCGAGCTACGCGGTCGAGGTGCAACGCAAGCACCCCGGCCGGTTCGCCATCGTCAAGCCGGTCGACCCGGATGATCCGGCGGTGGCCGACGTCATTGCCGACTGGAAGAAGACGCCGGGCGCGGTGGGCATCCGCATCATGGTGACGAAGGAGCCGGGGCGCGACCGCTTGCCGACTGACCCCGGCCTCGACCGCATTCTGCGCGCGGCCGTGCGCTACGACTTCCCGGTCAACATCCTGTGCTGGGGCAACCTCGACGCGGGGACGGCATTGATCGACCGGCACCCCGACGTGCGATTCATCATCGATCATCTCGGCATCCTGCAGCCGCACGCGCCGCCCGCGCCGCCGCAGCCGTGGGCCGACCTGCCGAAGGTGCTGGAGCTCGCCAAGCGCCGGAACGCGGTGATCAAGGTGAGCGGCGCCTGCACGCTGTCGAAGAAACCGTATCCCTTCCCGGATATCTGGGACCCGCTCGCCCGCGTGTTCGACGCCTGGGGCTTCGAGCGCTGTCTTTGGGGCACCGACTGGACGCGCGCCTTCGCGGTCGTCAACTACGAGCAGGCCGTCGAACCGTTCCTGCAGACCGACCGCCTAAACGACAGTGAACGGGCGATGTTGATGGGCGGCGCCTGCGCCAAAGTCTATGGCTGGTCACCGAAGAAGAGCTAGCTTTTACCAGCCGCTTGCCGCTGCAAGGCCGTCGTATGCAGTCCTTGGCAAGTTAATCAGGGTCTCGGGTGACCGATGCCGAGGGGTTTCGCATCGATCAACACGAAAGCAAGCCGCGCGGGCACCGCC
>VBCP01000386.1 GCA_005888925.1 Betaproteobacteria bacterium
ATGGGATGGTCTGCTTCGGCGTGCGCTTGGTTTGTGCTCGCAAGAAGCGAAAGCCATCCAGCTCGATCGGCCGCGACCGGCGCAGCCTGCCGGTGACCTCGAAGGCGCGCGGCCCGAACTGTCCGCCCGAGCCCGGCGCATTGCTGCCCGCGGACCGCGCGCCGTCGAGCTTGCCGATGAAGTCGGCGTGGAACGAGCTGCGCCGGAACTCGCCGTCGGTGATCGAGTGCAAGCCGATCGCTTCCTGCATGGCGATGACGTCGCATATCGCGCGGTCCTGCAGTGCGTGCAATTCATCAGCGGGGAAGCGGCCGGCGAGCGCTTCCTCGTGCGCCGTGCGTAGCTCGGGCGGACGCAGCAGGCTGCCGACATGATCGGCCCGGAAAGGCGGACTCTCTAGCTCCATCGCGCGAAGCACAGCCCCGTTCCGGTGAGCGCCGGCGTGCGATAGGCGGGCGTGTAGGACACCCACGAGAGATCGAGCTCTGCGGCGGCGCGCGCGACCACCAGCCAGTTGCGGATCTCGGAGCTGCCGGCCTTCAGCTTGCGCGGATCGAGCGCCGCGAGGAAGGCATGGTCCTTCCTGCGCGATGCCTCGAGGATGGCGCGATCCATGGGCTCGTCGACGGCGAAATGGGACAGCCCGCCCGATGCGAGCACGCCGACGCGCAAATCCTCGGGATAGGCGGCGATCGCTTCCTCGAGCGCCGCGCCCAGCCTCACGCAGCGCTTCGGCAGCGGCGCGTTGGGAGGATTGTAGGTGTTCAGGAAAATCGGGACGATCGGCAGCGGCGCATCCTTCAGGTACCAGCGGTGCACGAACGAATAGGCATGGCCTTCGTGCTGCTCGCCGGACAGCGCCGAAAGCGCAGACACGTCGAACTCGCGCTCGATCAGCGCGTCGATGAGGTGCAGCGCGAGCCGGCGGTGGCAGGGATACTCGACCTCGCGCTCTTCCTCCAGGCGACGCATCTGGGCGCGCCGGTACCAGTCGCCTTCGGCGACCGGCTTGCGCGCGGCGTTTCGAATGGTTTCACCGTAGTACAGCGCGATGGCCGGCATGTGCTCGTCGCGGAAGAGCTCGTACTGATCGTCGCCGACGACCACCAGGACATCGAGCTTCGCGGACGCGATCTCGGCCTTCATGCGCTGCATCGCCTGCTGCACCTCGTGGAAGCGCGCGGTGATCAGCTCCGGGGTGATGTGCCTGGCGGCGTCGGCCGGCGCCCGCGCGAGCAGATCGCCGTACGAGCAGCGGCGCCCCTCGCCGTCGAAATAGGGCATGCGCAGATCGCTCTCGCGGAAGCCGGTCAGCCAGTCCTCGAGCGTCGCCGCGAGCATCACGCTGTGCGAGGAGCCGAAGGCGGCGGCGAGGCGCGCCACGACTACTCCGGTTTCGCGCCCGAGAGCTTCACGACGCGCACCCATTTCTCGCGCTCGCGCGCCGCATAGGCGGCGAACTCCTCGGGCGTGCTCGCTTTCGGCACGAGGCCGAAGGACTTCATGCGGGCCTGGAACTCGGCCGACTGGTGCAGCTCGTTCAACCTCGAGTTCAGGCGAGCTGCGAGCGCCTTAGGCGTTCCCGGCGGCGCCACGAGGGCAGTGAAGGAAGTCGAGGTGACCGCGGGAAAGCCGGCCTCGCCGATGGTCGGCACATCCGGCAGCTCGGGATCCCGCGTCTCGCCGGTGATCGCCAGCGCGCGTACGTCGCCCGACTTGACGCGCGTGCGCACCAGGTCGAACAGCACGTCGGCCTGCCCCGCGATCAACGCCGCGGTCGCCGGGGCGCCGCCCGCGTATGGCACATGGATGGCGTCGATGCCCGACTCGAGGCGGAAAAGCTCGTAGGTGAGATGCGGCAGCGAGCCCACTCCGCCCGAAGCGAAATTCAGCTTGCCCGGGTTCTCCTTCGCATAGGCGACCAGCTCGCGCACGGTTTTCGCCGGGAATTTCGGGCTCGCGATGAGAAGCTGCGGCGAGTTCGAGACGAAGCCGACCGGCACGAACGCGGCCGGGTCGTAGCTGATCTTGGGTTGCAGCGCCGGAATCACCGCCACCACGCTGGTATTGGCGTACAGCAGCGTGTAGCCGTCGGGCTCGGCGCGCGCCACGAACTCGGCGCCGATCAGCCCGCCCGCGCCGACCTTGTTCTCCACGACGAAGCGCTGGCCGACGAGGGTGCTCAAGCCATCGGCGACCAGGCGCCCGCTTCACCGGCTTCGCTGGATAGGACTGCGCCGCGGCCTGCGTGACTGCGGCTGCGAACAGGAGCGCGGCGAGCTTCATGGCGCGCAGCCTAACAGGCAAAATAGCGCGTGCCCACGGAGGAACCGCCGCCATGCCCATCACCGAACTGAACCACTTCCTGCTCGTCGCCAAGAACCTCGAGCGCACCCGGAAATTCTACGAGAACGTGCTCGGCCTCGAGCTCGCCGAACGGCCCGACTTCGGCTTCCCCGGCTACTGGCTCAAGGCGGGCGACGGGATCTGCGTGCACCTCGCCTCGCAGGACCCGAACAAGAT
>VBCP01000387.1 GCA_005888925.1 Betaproteobacteria bacterium
CATCGGCCGAGAGGGAGTTGGGCGACAGATCGAGCTTCTGCACCATGCCGACCTCGACGCCGCGGTAATACACCGGCGCATCGACGCGCATCTTCGGCCGCGCCGCGCGCAGCACGATTCTCAGCCCGCCCTCGATGGTGGAGGGCGGATTCTCGAGGCCGCTGAACTCGCGCTGCTCTTTCGCGTCCGGTTTGCCGGGAATCACCTGGACCTCGGGCCCCGAGAGCACGGTGGCGAGGCCGGTGATCTGCCCGAAGCCGACCCGCGGCCGCACGATCCAGAACTGGCTGCCTTCGCGCGCGACGCCCTCGGCGGAGCGGATCAGGCGAATGCGCACCAGCGCGCTCTTTTCGTCCTTGGAGAGCGATACGCCGCTCACCTCGCCCACCTGCACGCCGCGATAGCGCAGCGGCGTCTGGCCGACACGCAGGCCGCCACCGTCGCGAAAAGTCACGGTGATCTGCGGGCCGTAGTCCTGCAAGCGGTAGAACACCAGGTAGGCGGCGACCGCGATCGCCATCACCAGCACCATCCAGATCAGGCGGAAGATGCGCCGCCGGCGCACGCGTGCCTTGGGGATCTCGTCGCCGGTCATTGCCCGCTTCTCATCCTTTATTCCAGATGGTCTTCGGATCGAAGCTCTGCGATGCGAGCATGGTGAATACCACCACGCAGGTGAAGGCGACGAGCCCCGGCCCCGGAATCACGCGCGCGAAATCACCGAGCTTGACCAGCGCCACCAGGATCGCCAGCAGAAAGACGTCGAGCATCGCCCACGGGCCGATGGCGTCGATGAACTGGTAGATATGGGTGCGCGCGCGCAGCCGCCGCCCCTTGCCCCACTTGACGCTCCACACCAGAAAGGTAAGGCCGAGCAGCTTCATCAGCGGAATCACGATGCTCGCCAGAAACACGATCGCGGCGACGAAATATTCGTTGTGATCCATCAGGCTGACGACGCCGTCCCAGATCGTGTTCTCGGAGAAGTTGCCGTACAGGTTCATCGTCAGGATCGGATAGATGTTCGCCGGGACATAAAGCACGAGCGCAGCGAGCGTCAGCGCGAGTGTCGCGTCCGCGCCGCCGTGCGGCCGGGTCGCCACGGTCGAGCCGCAGCGGATGCACTCGGCGCTCATTCCCGGCGCGAGCTCGTCGACGCGCTGGCTAAGCCCGCAGCTCTCGCAGGCGAGGACCGTGTCGCTGGAGGCCATCAGGCCACCGTTTGCAATCTACGTGCCCACGAGCCCGCCGTAGAATTCGGCCCTCACCCATGAGGACCCCCATGACCAGCAGATTCACCATCCTGCTTTGCGCCGGCGCCGCCCTATTTCTCACCGGCTGCGGCTACAACCAGCTCCAATCGTCCGACGAGCAGGTCAAGGCCGCCTGGGCCGAGGTGGTCAACCAATACCAGCGCCGGGCCGATCTCATTCCCAACCTGGTGAACACCGTGAAGGGGTTCGCGCAGCAGGTGCAGGCCGTGCTGATCGGCGTCACCGAGGCGCGCGCCAAGGCGACCTCGATCCAGGCGACGCCGGAGCTGGTCGACAACCCGCAGGCCTTCCAGCAGTTCGTGCAGGCGCAGCGCGAAGTCACCGGCGCGCTCTCGCGCCTGCTGGCCGTGGCCGAGAACTATCCCCAGCTCAAGTCGGACGCCAATTTCC
>VBCP01000051.1:0-1772 GCA_005888925.1 Betaproteobacteria bacterium
TAGGCAAAGGCGTTGTAGCCGTCCTTCACCGGGTGCCTGAACGTCGCACCGGCGGGAAGATGCACGTCGAGATAGGTCGCATCGGTGGCCGTGGCCTGCACCGGCGCCCGCGTGCCGCCGTAGCTGCCGGCGATGACGCGCACTTTGCCTTTGTCGCCGAGCTTCACCTCGGGGATGTCGGAGGCCTCCAGGTCCCGGTAGCTCGCCGGCTTCATCTTGTCCTTCGCCGGCAGGTTGATCCAGAGCTGGAAGCCGCGCATGCGGCCGCGCTCCTGCTGCGGCATCTCGGAGTGGATGATGCCGCGGCCCGCGGTCATCCACTGCACGCCGCCGCTCTTCAGGTTTCCCTTATTCCCCAGATGATCCTCGTGCAGCATGTGTCCATCGAGGATGTAGGTCACCGTCTCGAAGCCGCGGTGCGGATGCGCCGGAAAGCCGGCGATGTAGTCGCTCGCATCCTCCGAGGAGAATTCATCGAGCATGAGAAAGGGATCCAGCCGCGCGAAGTGCGACTGGCCGAGGCTGCGGCGCAGCTTGACGCCGGCGCCGTCGGAGGCGGGCATCGACTTGATGACTTGGTGCACGGTTCGGGTGGTCATGGTCTCTTTCAAGTGAGGGCGAACTGCGGCTTATTCAAGGTGAGGCGCTCGATCACCTCGCGCGCTTTGGCGAGCGCCGCGTCCTTGCTTGCCGGGCTGATCGCCAGCCCCTCGGCGTAGATGAACTCCACGTCGGTGATGCCGAGAAACGCGAGGAAGTCGCGCACGTAGGTCGTGTGAATGTGCTGCGCGCCATAGACGCCGCCGCGTGTGACGAACACGTACGCCTTCTTGCCGGTCAGCTGACCCACCGGCCCCTTCTCGGTGTATTTGAATGTGACCCCCGCGCGCGCGACGTGGTCGAAATACGCGCGCAGCGTCGAAGGCACGCTGAAGTTGTACATCGGCAATCCGATGACGATGGTATCGGCTTCGCGCAGCTCGGCGATCAGCGCGTCGGAGTAGTCGACGACGGCCTGCTGCTCGGGCGTGCGGTCCTCGGGTTTGGCGAGGAAGGCGCCGAAGCGCGCGGCGTCGAGGTGCGGCACGGGATCGCGCGCCAGGTCGCGCACGATCACTTTGCCGCGGCGCCGGTCCACGAACTCGTTTGCCAGCGTTGTGGACTGACCGCCGGGGCCGAAGAGGCTGGTGTTGAGCTGCAGGGTTGTCATGGCATCTCCTTTAAGTGGAGACCCATTAAACTATCCATGGAGCCGATAAAAAAGCGCAAAATATCGGCCATACCTATCGACTAAGCCGATGAATGCCCGGATCACGCTAGAACAATGGCAGGCCTTGGTGGCGGTGGTCGATGCCGGCGGCTATGCGCAGGCGGCCGAGCGGCTGCACAAGAGCCAGTCCTCGGTGACCTACCTCGTGCAGAAGCTCGAGTCGCTGCTCGACGTGAAAGTCTTCGAGATCAAGGGGCGCAAGGCCGCGCTGACGCCGGCCGGGCAGCTCCTCTACCGGCGTGCGCGCGTGCTGCTCGACGAAGCCGTCAGCATCGAGAAGGCGGCGAAGAGCGCCTCGGCCGGCTGGGAGGCCGAGATCCGCATCGCCGCGGAGATCGTCTTTCCCGCCTGGCTGCTCCTCAAGTGCTTCGACAAGCTGAATGCGGAGAGCGCGCACACGCGCATCGAGTACATCGAATCGGTAATTGCCGGCACCAACGAGGCGCTGCTCGCCGGCCGCGCGGATCTCGCGATCACGGTGAGCATTCCGCAAGGCTTCACC
>VBCP01000051.1:1779-3399 GCA_005888925.1 Betaproteobacteria bacterium
CCGTTGCACAAGCTCGGCCGGCCGCTGACGATGCGCGATCTGCGCGCGCATCGCCAGCTCGTCATCCGTGAGACCGACGCGTTGCGCGCCACCAAGACGATGGTCGAGGCCACACAGCGCTGGACCGTGAGCCACATCTCGACCGCGATCTTCGCCGCTGCAATGGGCTTCGGTTACGGCTGGTATCCGGAAGAGCGCATCCGCGGCGAGTTGCGCGACGGCAAGCTCAAGCCGCTGCCGCTGCGCGAAGGCGCGGAGCGCGTCGGGCAGCTCTACCTCGTATATGCCGATCGCGAGAACGCGGGGCCGGGCACCCTGCGCCTCGCGGAAATCATCCAGGAGAGCGTGAAAGCCGAATGCGCTAGCGCGGCCGCCTGAACCACTTGGTGACGATCGCCTTGTGGCCCGCCTTCACCGGCGTGCCGTGGTGCAGGGTGTCGTAGTTCGGCGTGCCGTCGGCGCGCAGATTGTTCCAGAGCACCGCGGTGCCGGTTTTCGGCGGGATCGAGAGGCCGACGTTGACGAACGCGGTCTCGCCGCCGGACTCGACGTCATTCAGGTAGATCATGAAGGTCCAGGTGCGCTGTCCCAAGGTCGGCGTCGAGTGGCGCTCGAGCTCGTAGGGCTCGAAGTAGTCGGTGTGCGGCTTGAACTCCTGCGTGATCTCGTAGTACTGGCCCTGGCTCGGCTCGGAGAGCGCCGGCGCGATGCCCATCGCGCCGCAGATGCGCTCGTCGAGCGCGCGCACCGCCGGCTCGCCGCCCACCAGGTCGCAGGTGCGGCTGGTGCGGAACGATGAGTCGGCGGTGCCGTCATGGCTGATGGTCGAGGGACGGAGGTGATCCTTAATGATCTCGATCAGCTCCTCACATTCCGGCGGCTGCAGGAAGCCCTCGGCGGTATAGAGCTCGATCCGCTCGGAGGGAAAGCGCTTCAGCGCGACGCGCCGGATATTGGCCGCCCGCTCGGCCACCTCGGGGGCGAAGCCCTCCCGGACCAGCGTGTTGAAAATATCCGTGGTGGAGCAGCCGCGCTGCACGTTGTGCGCCACCCAGTCCTGCCATTCCTGCGGGAAGTCCGTCCGAGCCATCCGGAATGGACAGCGGCGAACGCTACGGGTTCTGCCGCAAGGCCCGGTCCGCCAGGACTGCCAGCCCGGCGCCCACCAGTTGCGAAACCACGAACGCCGGCACGTTCGCCAGGCCGATGCCGGCAAACGTGGCAGTGAAGCCGCGCGCCAGCGTAACGGCCGGATTGGCGAAGGAAGTCGAAGCCGTGAACCAGCGAGCGACAGCACGAGGAAGACGAGGCCGAACGTCGCCACGACCTCGATGAGCCATTGCCCCGGACTGCTGCGCGCCGTGACGGACGCCTGCAACAGCGGCAGATCGAACATCGCATGCGCGCCGAGCACACCGAGCAGGGCGCCCGCGAATTGCGAAAGCACATAACCCAGCACTGCGGACCACTGAAAATCACCGCGCCACGCCAAGGCGAGCGTGACGACGGGATTGAAGTGCGCGCCCGAGCGCGGCATGAACGCGATCAGCAGCGCGATCAGCGCAAACCCGGTGGCGAGCGAGTTGGCGAGCAGCGCGATCGCCATGTTGCCGCCGGCAA
>VBCP01000390.1 GCA_005888925.1 Betaproteobacteria bacterium
GAAGTCGCTGCAGGCGCTGGGGGTAAGCATCGTCATGCTCTCCGGCGATGCGCGCCAGACCGCCGAGGCGGTCGGCCGGCAGCTCGGCATCGATGAGGTGATCGGCGAAGTGCTCCCCGAGCAGAAGGTGGAAAAGGTGAAGGCGCTGCAGGCGCAGGGCCGCTTCGTCGCCATGGCCGGCGACGGCATCAACGACGCGCCCGCGCTCGCGCAGGCGAACGTCGGCATCGCGATGGGCACCGGCACCGACGTGGCGATCCAAAGCGCCGGCGTCACGCTGGTGAAGGGCGATCTGCGCGGCATCGCCAAGGCGATCCGGCTCTCGCACGCGACGATGCGCAACGTCAAGCAGAACCTGTTCTTCGCATTCGTCTACAACGCGATCGGCGTGCCGGTCGCGGCGGGCGTGCTCTATCCGTTCTTCGGGCTGCTGCTTTCGCCGATCTTCGCCGGCGCGGCGATGGCGATGAGCTCGGTGTCCGTCGTCAGCAACGCCCTACGGCTGCGCCGAACGAAATTGTGACGATATAGAATCAGATTGGTGACCCGAAAAGCAAAGCGTTGGCTGGCCGTGCTGCTGCTTGGCGCCCTCGCCTTCTCGCAAGCGAGCTTCGTGCTCGCGGCCTGTGCGATGGATCGCTCGGCGCTACACCATGTGCTCTCTGCGCAGGATGCCGATCAGAGCTGCGACGAGGCGGCGCTGTCCGGCGGCGAAGGGCGGCCGATATCCGCCAACGGCTGCATCGCCAATTCCATCTTGGATCTTCAATTGCCCGGTGCGGCTGGCGTCATTGTCCCCGGACCGTCGCTCGCGCCGCATTTCTTCGCGCCGTCGCCTGCCCGCACGGCCTGGTACATATCTAAACGCGATGGCGCGCCGCCGAGCATCGTTCCGCCGCGCATCCTGCTTCATTCCTTTCTGATCTGATCTCCGGCCGCCCCGCGGCCAACATTGTGTTCCGGCGGCCTCGTCGCTGCCGCGCTTAACGCTGCTGGAGATCCGGATGCGTCAAGTATCGATCCGATATAGGCGATTCACGATTCTTACGATGATGACCTTTGCGCCCGCCCTCTACGGTTGCAGCGAGTCGGCGCCCGGCGGCGACGACGCGCGCGCAGACCCTCGCGATGCCGTGAAGATCGCGCAGGGGGCGCGGATCTATGTCCAGAATTGCGCGGCCTGCCATGGAGCGCAGCTCGAGGGACAGCCGGAGTGGCGCCGGCGGCTGCCGAACGGTCGCATGCCGGCGCCGCCGCATGACGAATCCGGCCACACCTGGCACCACGCCGACCGCGTACTGTTCGCGATCACGAAGAACGGCATGGTCGCTCCGAATGCACCCAAGGACTATCAGAGCGACATGCCGGCGTTCGGCGGCAAGCTCACTGACGATGAAATCTGGGCCGCGCTCGCCTATATCAAGAGCTACTGGAAATCCCGCGAGGTGCTCTCTGCCCGAAAAGAAATGATGCGTAACCTGGAGAAACAATGAACTCAGCTTGCAAAACCCTGTTGGCGCTCCTCGCGCTCGCGACGCCTGCCTTAGCGTCCGCGCAGGTGACGTTGATGCACGTGCACGGCCTTGCATACAGCGCGGACGGCAAGCGCCTGATGATTCCCAGTCACCACGGCCTCGCGATCTACGAGGGCGGCAAGTGGTCCAAAGCGCCGGGGCCCGAGCACGACTACATGGGATTCTCGGCCACCGCGAACCACGTCTATAGCAGCGGCCATCCCGCGCCTGGCTCAGGGCTGGTCAATCCTTTCGGCCTGCTGCGCAGCCGCGACGGCGGAAAGACCTGGGACAAGCTCGGGCTCGAAGGTGAAAGCGACTTCCACCTGATGGCCGCGGGATGGAAGAGCAACGCGGTGTACGTGTGGAACGCGGCGCCGAATTCGCGGATGAAGGCGACAGGCCTGCATTACACCGTGAACGACGGGCTCGCCTGGAAGCGGGCGGGCGCCGCGGGGCTCGCCGGCGAGCCGCGCACGCTGGCGGTGCATCCGGACGACGCCGCGACGGTCGCTGTTGCGACGACCGACGGCTTGTACCTTTCGCGCGATTCCGGCGAGCGTTTCACGAAAACTTCGAACGGCGAAGGCCTGTCGGTGTTCTTCGACCTGCAGGGAAAATACATCTGGTACGGCGCTTACGATGGTCAGCCGAGTCTGATGCGCAGTCCACTTTCCGGTGGTGATGCGGCGCGGGTGTCGCTGCCGCCGCTGAAGCAGGATGCCGTGGCATTCATCGCGCAAAATCCGGCGCGGCCCGCCGAATACGCGATCGCCACATTCCAGCGCGACGTGTATCTGTCGAAAGACGCGGGCAAGACCTGGTCGCGCATCGCCGAACGGGGGCAAGCGAAATGAAAGTCACTTTTTCCGGTTTGATCATCCTCGCCTTCGGCACTGCAGCCGTGGCTGCAGGCGACGTCAAACGCGGCGCGCAGCTATTCGGGCAATGCATGGCCTGTCACTCGACCACGCCGGGTGAGCATCTCACCGGCCCGAGCCTGGCGCAGGTCTTCAACCGCAAGGCGGCGTCAGCCGCGCAGCTTGTTCCCGGCACGAGCATGACTTTTCCCGGCATCAAGGAGACGCAGGCGCGGCAGGACGTGATCGCTTATCTCAAGGCGGTGGAGGAGAACAAGGCGCCGAAGCCCGCGCAAGGCGGCGGCATGATGGGCATGGCGCCCAAGCGACCAGACTTGAAGAAGGCGCCCGCCGCGGCCCAGGTGCGCTCGATCAAGTATTGCGGCGACACCTACACGATCGAGACCGCCGACGGCAAGAGCGAGAAGATGTGGGAATTCAACCTGCGCTTCAAGACCGATTCCAGCAGCCTCGGTCCCGCTCCCGGCAAGCCGGTGGCGCTCGGGGCCGGCATGCAAGGCGATCGCGGGTCGATCATCTTTGCTTCGCCAAAGGAGATCAGCGAGACGATCCGGCAGCAGTGCCCGTAGCCGACACACCCTGGTACCGGGATCGCGAAGCATGGCGCTTCATCGCGTACCGCTACTTGCCCTGGCTTGCCGGCCTCAATCTGACGTGGGAACTGGCGCAGCTGCCGCTTTACACGATATGGCGCGAGGCGAGCGCGGGTTATGTCGCCTTCGCAGTGGCGCACTGCACCGTCGGCGACATCCTGATCGGCGCGGCGTCGCTGGCGCTGGCACTGATCGCGGTGCGCGCCGGGCCGCTCGCACGCTGGCGCTGGCTCCAGGTCGCGCTCATCGCAACCGCGGCCGGGGCGACCTATACGCTCGTGAGTGAGTGGATGAATACTTCGCTACGGCAGGGCTGGGCATATTCGGAATTGATGCCGACGCTGGAGCTCGGCGGCTTGGTGATCGGGCTTGCGCCGCTCGCCCAATGGCTCGTCGTGCCGCCGCTTGCGCTTTACCTGGCGCGACGTAGCGCGTCGCGCTGAATCCGCTTAGCAGCACCTCATGCCGAAATGCATCGTCCCCATCGCCAGGACGGCGACCAGGGCGACGCCGCCGATCACGGCGATAACGGTGAGGATGATGTTGCCGATGCCGCCGGACGCGGACGGCCCACTGGGCGTCAGCAGCCGCACCACCAGGACCACGGCGCCGACGACCAGCACGACGCCGATAAGCATCGGCAGCCAGCCGAAGCCCATCATGCCGCCCATCATGGAATCCATGCCGCCGCTCATCATGGAACTTTGACCGCGGCGCGCGGCGTTGGTTTTGCGCCCGTTTCTTGCTGCGATGTCTTAGCAAGGAGACCAGCATGCCCCACGAGCAATTTAAATCCTGCATCGATGCCTGCTTCGCCTGCGCCGAGACGTGCGATCACTGCGCCGCTTCCTGCCTGAAAGAGAAGGAGGTGCAGAAGATGGCGCGCTGCAT
This sequence comes from Betaproteobacteria bacterium, assembly GCA_005888925.1. GTDB lineage: Bacteria > Pseudomonadota > Gammaproteobacteria > Burkholderiales > SG8-39 > SCGC-AG-212-J23. The sequence goes on from VBCP01000390.1 coordinate 3,880, forward strand.
CGCCCTCGACATCGACTGCGCCGAGATCTGCCGACTGGCCGCCGGCTACATGTCGCGCGGCAGCGAGAGCGCGCGCGACTTGTGCGCCCTATGTGCCGAGGTATGCGAAACCTGCGGCGAGGAATGCGCCAAGCACAACACGGAGCACTGCCAGGCTTGCGCCGAAGCGTGCCGTCGTTGCGCCGAGGAATGTCGGCGCATGGCGGGTACGCAGTCCCGCGGTCGCGAGGCTCACGGCGGCAAGCGCCCGTCGGCGCATTAGGTCACTTGCAGCAGGCGTTCGAGCTCTGCATGGGAGGACAGCGCACGCTGCCATAGCTGCAGAACACGCAGCAGTCGCCGGCCTTCGGCTTCAGGCGCGCGCCGCAATGCGGGCAGTCGTAGAAGAAAAGGCAGGCGTCCGTCGGCATGGTTTCCACGCTCGGGCGATTGCAGCCCGGACAAGTAAGCACGCTTTGCAGCGTCACGGCTTGGCCTTCGCCGGGAAGCCGGCTTCGCTCACCGCCTTTGCCAGCGCCTCGGCCGATACTTTGTCGGGGTCGTAGCGCGCCTGCGCGCTGTGCGTCGCCAAGTCGGCCTTTGCATCGAGCACGCCGGGGACACGTTCCAGTGCCTTGCGCACGGTGAGCGGGCAGAGCGAGCAGGTCATGCCCGAGACCTCGAGCTGGGCGGTCTTCGGCTCCGCGGCGAATGCCGACATCGCGGCGGCGAAGAGCAGCAATGCTTTAAGCGAAGTGGCCATA
>VBCP01000393.1 GCA_005888925.1 Betaproteobacteria bacterium
AGAAGACGAAGCCGCCGCCCTCGATGCCTTTCAAGAGCACCACCCTGGCGCTGGGTGCACCATCGGCGCCCACGGTGGCGAGCGTCATCGCGTTGGGCAGCGGCAGCCGCGCGCGCAGGGCATCGTCGAACCAGCGCTCGAATTGCCGCAGCGGATCGCGCTCGGCTCGAGCTTCCGAGAGGCCGGCGCGCATGTATTCCTGGCGCAGATCCGCGATGTTCATACCGGGATTTTAAGGTGCGAAATACAACGGCCGAGGGAAATCCGCGCGTTTTCCCTCTGAAAGTCGTTGACACGCCCTCTGGGATTCGGCATCTTCTCGTCCACCGCCGTAGGACGGCGGGGGATTCCGGGATCGAATCGATCGAACAAATCAGCGAACGTTCAGAGGAGAAACTAGATGGCGAAGAAGAAAGCGAAGAAGGCAGGCGGTAAGAAGCGTAAGCCAAATGCTGCCTTCATGAAGCCGATGACCCCGACCGGCCCGCTCGCGGCCGTGGTGGGTGCCGGCAACATGCCGCGTACGGAAGTGACCAAGAAGATCTGGGGTTACATCAAGCGCAACGGGCTGCAAGACAAGAAGAACAAGCGCATGATCAACGCCGATGAGAAGCTCAAGCCGGTGTTCGGTGGCAAGGGCCAAGTCTCGATGTTCGAGATGACCAAACTGGTCAGCCGCTTCCTGAAATAACGGTTCCAGCGGGGAGGAGAGAAAGGCCGGGCTGCCCGGCCTTTTTCTTTTGGGCCGGCCTTTTTATTTGTGGTACGAGGTGACCCGGTCGACCTCGTTTTTCGAGCCGAGGATCACCGCCACTCTCTGGTGCAGCCCCTTCGGCTGGATGTCGAGGATGCGCCTGGCGCCGTCGGTCGCGGCGCCGCCGGCCTGCTCGACGATGAGCGCCATCGGGTTCGCCTCGTACATGAGGCGCAGGCGCCCTTCCTTCTGCTTCGAATCGCGCGGGTACATGAAGATGCCGCCGCGCGTCAGCGTGCGGAACACGTCGGCGACCATCGAGGCCACCCAGCGCATGTTGAAGTCCTTGCCGCGCGGGCCGTCCGTGCCCGCCAGGCACTCGTCGATGTAGCGCTTCACCGGCGGCTCCCAGCGGCGCATGTTCGAGGTGTTGATGGCGAACTCCGCGGTGTCGGCCGGGATCTTGATGTCGGGGTGGGTCTGCACGAACGTGTAGGTCTCGCGGTCGAGCGTGAAGCCGTGCACGCCGTCGCCCACGGTGATCACGAACACGGTGGTCGGCCCGTAGACCGCGAAGCCCGCCGCCACCTGCCGACTGCCGGGCTGCAGAAAGGCGGCTTCCTCGGGCTCGCAGTACTTGCCCTCCGCGGTCTTCGGGCAGCGCAGCACGGAGAAGATGGTGCCGACGGAAATGTTCACATCGATATTGGAGGAACCGTCCAGCGGATCGATCAGCAGCAGATACTCGCCGCGCTTGTAGGGCTCGGTGATCGGCACCGGACGCTCCACCTCCTCGGAGGCGAACGCCGCGAGGTTGCCGCCCCAGACGTTGGCCTCCATCAGGATCTCGTTCGAGAGGACGTCGAGCTTCTTCTGCGCCTCGCCCTGGATGTTGTCGGTGCCGGCGGCGCCCAGGCCGTCGGCGAGCGCGCCCTTGTTGACGCGCGTGCTGATCGCCTTGCAGGCGCGCGCGATGGTCTCGAGCAGGAGCCGCAGGTCGGCATTGATCAGGTTGTTTTGCTGCCGGCCGACAAGATACTGCGTGAGGGTGACGCGTCGCATCGCGGGCGATTCTACCGCCCGACGGATTCTATGGCCCGCACGCGGCGGCGCTGGGTGCTCATTGTTTCGAGCAGCGCGAGGAGCTGCTCCTCGGCCACCGGCGGGCTGCAGTAATAGCCCTGGTAGGCGAGGCAGCCCTCGCGCCGCAGGAACTCGAGCTGCTCGCCGGTCTCGACCCCTTCGGCGGTGACATCCATGCGCAGGCTGTGCGCCATCGCCAGCACCGCGCGCGCGATCGCCACGTCATCCTCGTGATCGGGCAGGTCGCGCACGAAGCTGCGGTCGAGCTTGACCGTGGTGATGGGGAAGCGCTTCAGGTAGCCCAGCGAGGAGTAGCCGGTACCGAAGTCATCCATCGACAGCCGCGTACCGAGCGCGCGGAGCTTGCGCATGGTCTGCGCCGCGGCCTCCGGTTCGAGCATCACCATGCTTTCGGTGATCTCGAGCTCGAGCAGCGCCGGATCGAGGCCGGATTCGCGCAGCGCTTCCTCCACCGTGGCGAGGAGTCCCGGGTCCGAGAACTGGCGCGCCGAGAGGTTCACGGCAATCGAATAGGAGCCGTCCCAGGCGGCGGCGCGCGCGCAGGCTTCCTTCAGCACCCAGCGTCCGATCGGCACGATCGCGCCGGTTTCCTCCGCCAGGTCTATGAAACGATCCGGCGCGAGCAGTCCCAGCCGCGGGTGCTGCCAGCGCAGCAGCGCCTCGGCGCCGCGGATGCCGCCGTCGGCCACCCCGACCTTCGGCTGGTAGAGCACGCGCAGCTCGCCGCGCTGCGCCGCGCGGTGCAGGTCGGCCTCGAGCGCGAGGCGCTCTTCGGCGCGCTCGCTCATCTGGCGGGTATAGAAGCTGTAGCGATTGCGCCCGTGCGCCTTGGCGCGGTACATCGCGATGTCGGCGTTGCGCATCAGCGTCTGGACGTCGCGCCCGTCGTCGGGCATCGCCGCCACGCCGATGCTCACCGAAAGCGCGAGCTCGCGCTGCTCGAGCTCGAGCGGGCGCGCGACGGCCTCGATGATCTTCTGCGCCACCTCGTGCAGCGCCAGCGGCGCCGCCACGCTCTCGATCAACGCGGCGAACTCGTCGCCGCCCAGGCGCGCCACGATGTCGCTGCCGCGCACGCAGCCGGCGATGCGCGCGCCGATCTTGCGCAGCGCCTCGTCGCCCACCACGTGCCCCAGGCTGTCGTTGATCAGCTTGAAGCGGTCGACGTCGATGAACAGCAGCGCGAGGCTGCGCTCGTGGCGCTCGGCCTGCGCCAGCGCATGGCCGAGGCTCTCGGTGAAGAAGGCGCGGTTGAAGAGCCCGGTCACCTCGTCGCGCGTCGCCATCGCCTGGATCGTGCCGATCGCGTCCTGCAGCTCCTGCTTGCGCTCGCGCAGGCGATCGCGCAGCTCGCGGATGCGACCGCCGATCATCGAGAACCAGGGCAGCGAGAGCGCGAGCAGCGCCCAGTTGAACCATTCCTGCTGCACGTTCTGGATCGACTCCGGCCGCCAGTGCATCAGCAGATTGATCACCAGGGCGTAGGCGGCCAGCGTGTACAGCGCCAAGGTCATCAGCTCGCGGGTGCTCAGCCTGAAAATCCCGAACAGGAAAACCAGAAAGCACAGGCCGAGCGAGATGCCGCGGCCGACGTCGACGTGATAAAGGCTCAGCATCAGGAGGGTGATGCCGAGATAGACCTGCAGCTTGGTGAGGCTCGGATCGGCGAAGCGCAGGTTGAAGCCGCTGCGGAACAGCACGAACAGCGCGGTGTTCGCCGCAATACACGCGATCGCGATCGTGACTGCGGCCGGGGTGTGGATGAAACCGAGCGCGTCCGCCGTGCCAAGCAGCGCAAGCGCCAGGCTGTAGCTGTAGAGGCCGAGCGTGTACCGGTGCAGCCGGATCGCCTGCTTTTCCTCGGTTCGGACCGAGCGCTGCTCCATCGCTCCCTCCCTGCGAGGATTCTCTACGGGCCGGGAAGAAACGCGAAAATTCTCACGGCGCTCTGACGCCTTTTTACGCGTGGTTATGTGCGCTTTTTGGCAAACCAGGCGCCGCCGTAGAGGAGCGCCGCGATCAGGGCGAAGACCGGCGCCATGCCGAGCGCGGCGGAGATCGCGCCGGAAGCGAGCGGGATGAAGGTCTGGCTGCCGTTCATCATGGTGGTGCGGATGCCGACGGCTTCGCCCTGCCGGCCGCGCGGCGACTGCTCGTAGAGCAGCGCCATGATCACCGGTTGGGAGGCGCCCAGGCCGAGGCCGAGCATGAATGACAGCGCCATCAGGAGCGGCACGCTGTGCACGAACGGGAAGAGCAGGTACGCGGTGCCGGCGACGCCCATCGCCGAGGAGATGAGCACCCAGTGGCGCACGCGCTGCACGAGCATGGTGAGGAGCGCGCGCACCACGAAGGTCGCGAGCGCGAAGCTCGACATGACCAGGCCGATCGTGCCCGCGGCGAGGCCGATGCGCGAGCCGTAGAGCGGCATGAGAAAGCCGTAGATATCCCAGCCCATGTTGAGCAGCCCGCTCGCGATCAGCGTGTAGCGCAGCCCGGGCACGCGCAGGAGGTCGAGCACGCCCGCGTTGCGCGGACGCGGCACGCGCTCCGGCCGCGGCAGAGGGCGCTTGCGCCGCCAGAGCAGCACCAGCGCGATCACCGGGAAGATGGCGAGCGCGAGCATCGCGCCGGCGTGCCCGAAGCCCTCGATCGCGTAGCCGGCGATCAGCGGGCCGATGGAGTTCGAGATCGAGAAGCCGAGCGATAGCCAGGAAAAGGTCACGGCGCGCTCCTCGGGCGTGGCGTGGGCACCGAACACGCTGTTCATGGCGATGTGCAGGAACATGAAGGAAGTGCCGAGGAGCGGGCTCGAGAAATACAGCACCGTCACGGACGGAAAGAAAAAGGGGAGCGTGGCGGCGCAGGCGAGCGTCGCGAGGCCGATCATCACCGGCCGGCGCGGCCCGAGGCGGTCGATCACCCGCCCGGCCGTCACCGAAAGGAACATCGGCAGCACCGCGAAAAGCGCGACCAGCACCCCGACGGTGAACTCGGAGGCGCCGAGCTGGAGCGCGAACAGCGTCGTCGTCATGCGGCTGCCGACGAAGCACAGGTGTCCGAGGACGTTTAGAAGGACGAAGTACGCGATTTCCATGGTTTGGTCCACACCGTCATCGCCACGCCGATGCAGGTCACCGCGATGCCGGCGAGCGTCAGCGCGCTCGGCAGCAGGCCGAACAGTGCGAGCTCCAGCACCACTGCGAAGATCGGCGGCAGATACATCATGCTCGCCACGCGCGTCGCCTCGCCGTGGCGCATGAGGATATGCAGCGCGCTCACCGCGAGAAAGGAGGCGAAGATCACCAGGAAGGCGATGGCGGCGACGAGCTCCCAGCTCCAGCGCACGGTAAATCCCTCCACCGCCAACGCAAGCGGGCCCAGCACCGCCGCCGACGCCGCGAACTGGATCACCGCGGCTGCTTTCAGGTCCGTCTGCGGCGCAAACGCGCGCTGATACAGCGTGGCCGCCGTCACGCCCAGCAGGGCAATGATGGTCGCGGCCAGGCTGCCGGCCGTGACCTCACGGACGTCGATCTTGTGCCACACGACGAGCACGACGCCGGCGAGGCCGATGAACACGCCCGCCCACTGGCCGGGCGCGAGCCGCGCGTGCATCCAGCGCGAGGCGATGATCGCGGTGAGGAGCGGCTGCGACGAAATGATCAGCGCGGTGACCCCCGCCGACATGCCGAGGTACTGGGCATAGTGGCTGGCACCGAGCTGCACCGCGTGCATCAGGAGCCCCGCAACGACGATATGCCCGAGCTCGGCGCGGCCGCGTGGCCAGGTCGGCGGCCACAGCGCGACGATTGGTGCGAGGCACAGCAGCCCGAAGCAGAAGCGCAGGGTGAGGAAAGTGAACGGCGGCGCGTACTGCAGGCCGATCTTCGTGGCGACGTAGCCCGAGCCCCACACCGCCACGAAATACCACGCGAGCAGCGCGTTCATTGGCAGGCGCGAATTCTAC
>VBCP01000392.1 GCA_005888925.1 Betaproteobacteria bacterium
TGCGCACGGCTTCCTGGACCACGGCGCGGCCGCGCGGGTCCTTGAGATGCCGCAGGCGAAAGCCCGCGGGATCGTCATCGCCGGCGAGCTCGTCCATGAACGATTCGATGGCGAAGACGTTGCCGAAGCCGCCGAGCGAGCGCAGCGAGGAGCCGCGCACCACTGCATCGCGCACGTAGTGCTGCATCACCAGCAGGTCCGGGAAGTCGTAGATCGGAATCGCGTTGCGGTGCGCGCCGCCCGCCGGCAGCGCGGGATCGGTCGCCGGTGCGCGCTCGAAGGGCTGCGCGATCTCGCCCGCGGCGAGGAGCACCGGCTTGTCGGCGCGGCCGGGACGGTGCGTGTGGCCGTTGCTCCAGAGATCGTGGCGCCAGGAGACGATGTTGGCTTGCGCATCCAGCTGGGCGTCGAGCGCGATCACCATCGCCGGGCCATAGGGCTCCCAGGCGAACTCGTCCTCCCGCGACCACTGCAGGCGCACCGGACGCCCGTTCGAGGCGCGCGCCAGCAGCGCCGCGTCGAGCGCGACGTCGTCGGCGCCGTTGTGCCCGTAGCAGCCCGCGCCCTCGACGTGATGCACGACGATGTTCTCCTCGCGCAGGCGCAGCACCATCGCCAGCTCGCGCCGCAGGCCGAACATGCCCTGCGTGTGCGACCACACCTCGAGCTTGTCGCCCTGCATGCGCGCGAGCGCGCACGACGGCCCGATCGAGGCGTGGGCGATGAAGGGCTTGCGGTACTCGGCCTGCATTCGTTTCACGCCGCGCGCCTTGGCCGCCGGATCCGCCTTTTCTTTGGCGATATTGTTCTCGGCGACGTGCTCCTTGAGCCACGCATAAATATCGGCGGGCGCTGCCGGCCCCTGCACCCACGGCAGCTTCGCGCGCAGCTCCTTTGCCGCTTCGATCACGCTTTCCTCGCGCTCGGCCAGGATGCCGACGAAGCTGCCGCTTTTGATCAGCGTTATCCCGCGCAGGGTGATGCCGGACAATTGTTCGAGCCGGTATGGCCACGGGGGGCGCACCACGCGCGCGTGCAGCATCCCGGGCAGCGTCATGTCCTGCACGTAGCTCGGCCGCCCGGCGATCTTCGCCGGCAGCTCGAGGCGCGGCGCGCTCGTGCCGACGATCTGGTAATGGGCAGCGGGCTTCTCCGGTGCATCGGCGGGAATGTCGATTCCGGCGACCTGGAGATCCCAGTAAGACGTGTTACCGCTCTTGTGCAACAACGCGCGCAGCTCCGCGCACGCCTTGCGCAAACCTTTGCCGCCATCCTGGATCGAGAGGCTGCCTGAGGTCACGCCTTCGTCGGGGCAGTAGGCAGTGCTCGCCGGCAGGATGCGGATTTTCTCCAGCGCCACGCCCAGCTCCTCCGCCGCAATCTGCGCCAGCGCGGTGAGGATGCCCTGCCCGAGCTCCACCTTGCCGCTCGCGATCGAGACCGTGCCGTCGCGCTCGAAGTGGACCCTCTGCGTCAGGCGCCGCGCGTCGGAAAGCCGCAGCGGCGTTTCCACGGGCTTATTCATGCGCGGCCTGCATTACGGCTTTCACCACCCGGTTGTGCGAACCGCAGCGGCACAGGTTCTTGTCGAGCGCCGCGCGAATTTGCTCTTCGGTCGGTTTCCTATTAACAGCAAGTAAAGCCGCAGCCGCCACGGCGATGCCGCTCATGCAATAACCGCACTGCGCCGCCTGCTCGGCGATCAGCGCCTTCTGCACCGGGTGCAGCTCGCCGTTCGCACCGAGGCCTTCGACGGTAGTGATCTGTTTGCCTTCTACCGACCAGATCGGCAGATCGCAAGAAGCCAACGCGCGCCCATCGACCAGCACGAAGCACGCGCCGCACTGGCCGCTGCCGCAGCCGAAGCGGCTGCCGACCAAG
>VBCP01000394.1 GCA_005888925.1 Betaproteobacteria bacterium
TACACGTCGAAAAACACTTCGCTCGGCACCGTGTTGAATGCCGACACGAATCGCGCCTGCGGAATTTTCTTTGCCAGCTCTTCCGCGCCCGATGACGTGTGCGCTACGACGAGAGCGGTGTCGTCGTCGTTCATCGGTAGCGAGCAGCTCACGACCACCTTGCCCGTAAGATCACCGGCCTGCTTCAGCACATCGTCCATTCGCGACCAGTGCACGGCCAGCAATACCGCGTCGGCTTCCTGCGCGGCCTCGCGTGGCGTGCCGGCCCGCGCCTTGCCTTTCACATCTCGTGCGAGCTTCTTGAGCTTCGGCTCGCTGCGGGCGTAGCTGAACACTACCTCGTGTCCGGATCGCGCGAAGATCGTGCCGAGCTTGCCGCCCATCAGGCCTGAACCGAGGATGCCGATTCGCATGCTGGTCTCCTAAGACGCTCCGTCGATGTTATTGCCCATCGTGAGGTCCACGGTACTGCTCGTCGGTGACCTTCTCCATCCAGTCGACGACCTTGCCGTTGAGTTCCTCCTGGATCGCGATATGCGTCATGGCGGTGGTCGGCGCAGCGCCATGCCAATGCTTTTCGCCGGGCGGGCACGAGATCACGTCGCCCGGTCGAATCACCTTGATCGGGCCGCCCCAGCTTTGCACCAGTCCGCAGCCCGACGTGACGATCAGCGTCTGCCCCAGCGGATGCGTGTGCCAATTGCTCCGCGCGCCCGGCTCGAATGTCACGTAGGCGCCGCTCGCGCGTGCCGGCGCCGGCGCCTTGAAGAGCTGGTCAATACGCACAGTGCCGGTGAAATATTCGGCGGGTCCTCTCGCGGAGGCCTGTGTTCCGTTTCGTTTGAGTTCCATTGGAAGAGTCCTCTGTACGATGCGCGCAGTGCTTTATGGTCCATCTGCGCATGGCGACCGTAGCAACCGCCGCGCCACATGATTAGGCGGGATGATGCGCATGCACCAACTGGGTGACTTGGCGATCTTTACGACCGGTGGGTCAGCTTGATGCAAGGCTATCCGCACGAATGACAGACGGAGGTGCGCTGTGAAAGTCCAAGGTCGGTGTCACTGTGGTGCGATTACCTACGAAGCTGAAGTTGAGCCGGGCAAGGTCAACATCTGCCACTGCCTGGACTGTCAAATGCTGACCGGCTCGGCGTTCCGCGCCAACATTCTCGCGCCTGCAGACCGGTTCCGAATCCTCACCGGCGAGCCGCGCCGATACACCAAGGTTGCAGATAGTGGAGCGAAGCGTGTTCACGCGTTCTGCGGGACTTGTGGTTCACCAATTTATGCGTGCGCGCCGGAAAATCCGCGGACTTACTCTTTACGCCTTGGTGCGTTGAGCGAAAAGGAGGCGCTGGGGCGGCCGGCTCGAGAAATCTGGACAAAGCGACGCCTGTCCTGGATACCGAAATTGCAAGGCGTGCCGGAGATCGAGGGACAACCCTGATGCTCGCCAACGAGTCTAAGCAGCGCGCTTTTCGATCGGCTTGACGGCAATACGCAGCCCGGTCGCCTTGAGAACTGCCTTCAGGCTTCGCAGCTCGGGGTTGCCGTGCTTCGACAGCATCTTGTACGTCGCCTCGCGCGTCATCTTCGCTTTGCGCGCCACCTCCGCCACCCCGCCCTGCGCCTGAGCGACCTGGCGCAGCGCGTGCATGATCGCGCCTTGATCGCCATCCTCGATTACCGCCTCGAGGTACGCTGCCGCCTCTGCCGGGTCCTTCAGCTGCTGAATGAGCGAAGGCTCATAAGGCACGCTAGCGGAAACTGCGCGGCCTTTGCTGCGCGCTGCGCGCCTTGTAGTCCTTGAAGTAGTCTTTCGCACGCTTGATGTCCTTATCCTGCGTCCGCTTGTCCCCTGCGCAGAGGAGCAGGCGCACGCGGATTCGCGCCCGTGCCTGCCGATCGTCAAGCGCTGCTAACCACTCGGTGAACGGTTGTCTGCGGTCCGCCGTTTGGTAGAAACGAAGCTCCCATGGCTACTGTAACTTATAGTTCACATTGCAGTCAACAGTCTTGCGACGGCATCTTGAAGCCGTTCGCCCGGCATCAAGCCGTTGCCCAGCGCGTGCGCGTTCAGGTGCGAGAGCACACCGTATTGCCACATGTCTTCGACATCGCCGATGCGCGCACTGAGATGGTCCACCGTGCCGGCTGGAACCTTCAGCATGCCGAGAAGAACACCGCCGCGAGCTTGTGCCGGCTCGCATACTCGCCCGAGCTCGCTCCGCCGTGCGACGCGCTGACGACGATATGCCCGGCGTCGCCCTCGTCCACATGCGAGATCGAGTCCATCAGGATGATCTTGCGGCCGCCGCATTCGGCGACCACGCGCTTGATCATCAGTCCGGCGTAGCGCCCACGTCCTTGGCGATGCGCGCCCAGCGCTCGGTCTCGGCGGCGACGTACCGGGCGATTCCGTTCATTGCGGTTCTATTCCAGCTCTCTTGATGATGGCGGCCATTTTCAAGAGCTCGCTCTTAATCACGTCGGAAAACTGCTCGGGCGAGTTGCCGTAGATCTCGAAGCCGAACTCCGCCATCCTGGCCTGGACGTCCGCGGAATTGAGCGCGACCAGCGTCTCGCGATTCAGCACGCGGACGATATCGTTGGGCGTGCCGGCAGGCGCGAACAATCCGCCCCACGTGGCGAACCTGAACGGTATCCCCTGCTCGGCAAGCGTCGGCGTGTCCGCGAGAAGCGGCAGGCGTTTGTCGGACGCAATCCCCAATGCGCGCAACTTGCCCTGCTTGATCAGCGCGGCGACGATGGGTACGCCCGCGAGCGCTACCGGGATCTGCCCCGCGACTACATCCATTGCCGCCTGCGGCGCGCCTTTGTAGGGCACGTGAACCAGCGTGGTACCCGTCACACTCATGAAAAGCTCCATCGCGAGCTGCTGCGCACTGCCCATCCCGCCGGATGAATATTCGAGCTTCCCGGGCGCCGCCTGGGCGAGCTGTACCAGCTCCTGTGCGCTCTTCGCCTGAACCGAGGGATGAACAATGAGAGCAAAGGGTATCCCGATCATCTGCGCGATCGGCGAGAAGTCGCGCACGGGATCAAACGGGACCTGCTTCTTCATGTTGGGCAGCATGGTGATGATGCCGTCGTTGGCCGCGAGCAACGTATAGCCGTCGGCCGGCGCGCGCGCGACGCGCTCGGTGCCAATCTGACCGGCGGCGCCGGGCTGAGCTTCGATGACGAACGGCTGACCGAGCGCGCTCGTGAGCTTCTCCGCGACGAAGCGCGTCGCGATCTCGAGCGAATTGCCCGGTCCCAATGGAATGACGATCCGCACCGGCTTCGAGGGATAACGCGCCGGCGACGGTTGCGCCATGACCTCGCTTGCGCAACCGACGAGCAACATGACTCCTGCACAGGCCGATCTGAGTGAAAGCAGCATGCGTTCCTCCGTCTCTAAACCGAAGCCGTCACAACGTGGCTTTCCTCGGGATACGTCACGCCGTCGCGATCGGCAAAGCGCTCCAGCGCCCGCATGACGCTGGCACCGATGTTGGCGCGCTGCTCGACATCGAGCGCCTCGATCGCCGCAGCGACCGGCGTGCCCGCCAGATGCTCGAGAACGAAGCGGTCGAGCCGGGGAAGATGAATGGTCATTCGCCGGACACTGGCATTGACGTTGCCGAAACCGGCGTCGCGCGTGACGCGCTCGAGCTCCGCTCTGGCCGGCACTTTGCGCGAAGCGCAGAAGCGCGCGGCGGTCTCTTCGTCGACGAAGCGGGAAAGCGCTTCACCGACGACGCTGTTATAGATGCCGACGCTGCTCCACACGCTGAGCGCGAGTCGGCCGCGATGGGCCAGGACGCGGCGCATTTCCCGCAGCGCGAGCGGCTTGTCCACGAAGAACTGCAAACCCTGCTGGCAGAGAACGACGTCGACGCTCGCTTCCCGCAGCGGAATAGCGAGCGCGCTGCCCTCGAGCCACTCGATGATCGCTCCCTGTGGAGCGGGCACCGAGCGCGCGACGCTGATCATTACGGCGTTGAGATCGACGCCAGTGACGCTGCCTCGGGGTCCTGCGCGCTGGGCCGCGATTCGTGTCACGAGACCCGTACCGCACGCAAGATCGAGCACGCGGTCGCCTTCAGCAACGCGGCCGGCATCCACCAGGGACGGGGCCCAGGGGCCGAGGATATGGCGTGCCACTACCCGCTCGTAGAGCTCCGCCGCCTCGCGCGCGATATGCCATTGGCCGTTCGGCTTCATTTGCCGGCGTAACCGAGACGGCGCGAGATCTGCGCCGCGGCGCGCTTGAGCGCTTTGATGATTGCCGCCGAAGGCGTGGCCGGGATGGTTTGCACGGTTCCGGCGCATGAAATACCACCGGCATAGCGCCCGGCGTGGTTGAACACCGGAACCGCGATGCCGTTGATCCCCTGCAGCACCTGATTGGGCGACGTGGCCCAACCCCGCGCCTTGATTTGGACCAGATCGCGCTCCAGCGCCGCGCGTGTGGACACGGTGTGTGGTGTCCAGGCCTTCAGCGGCCGCGCAAGGCAGCGCCGCAGCAAGTCCTCCGGACCGAACGCGAGCGCCACCTTGCCGTGAGCGCTGGCGTGGAGCGGCAATACGGTACCGGGCTGCGTACCGAAATTGACGATCGAGTGCCCTTGGATCAAGTCGAGCACGACGACCTGATCATCGACGAGGGTCGACAATGTGACGGCGTGCCCGGTTTCATCGCGCAAGCGCACCATTTCGCTGCGCGCCACGCCCAAGATGTCAAAACGCTCCCTCAGGCGCTCGCCGAGGATGAATAGCTTTATGCCCGGCGCATAGCGCATCGTCGCGGGGTCCTGCCGCACGAAGTCGTGGTACGCGAGCGTCTGCAGATGCCGGTGGATGGTGGCCTTAGATGCCTGGAACTGGCGCGCAAGCTCGGACAGCCCCACCGGCTCCGCCGAGCGCGCCAGGAAGTCGAGCAAGCGCAGCGACAGATCCGTTGTGCCCGTGCCATTGGCGGGGACCGCCCGCTCGTCTTGAAGTGCTGCGCTCGCTTGGCGAAGTGGCATCCGCTTAAATCCGTATGGTTCATTAAATGAACCGATGGTTTATATATCGTAACGCACAGCTTTGCGCTGTCAAGCTGGGCACACGAAAGGGACATAGGCCCAGCCTGGCGCCGGGCCAGCAACCGCAACCATGAACGAGAAGAGGGTCAGTCCGGCGTTGCGCCGGCTTCTCTTGCGATGCGCGCCCAGCGCTCGGTCTCGGCGGCGACGTACTTGGCAAAGGCCGCTGGACTTTCGCTGGTGATCGCTTCCGCGCCGCCGTTCTTCAGGCGCGAGATGACTTCGGGATCCTTCATCACCTGCTGCGTGACGCTGAAGAGCTTGTCCACCACCTCGCGCGGCGTGCCCGCCGGCACGAAGATGCCCTGCCAGGAGCTCGCGGCGAGATCGGGAAATCCCGCTTCGTGCACCGTCGGCACGTTCGGGATCTGATCGATGCGCTTCGCGCTCGTGACGGCGAGCGGCTTCAGGCGCCCCGCCTTGATGCCGGGCATCGCCGAGGCGGCGGTGGCGAACATGAGGTGCGTCTCGCCGCCCATCAGGCCCGCGGTCGCCGGTCCGGCGCCGCCCTTGTAAGGCACGTGCACCATGTCGAGCTTCTCGAGCTTGCGCAGCAATTCCATCTCCAGCCGGTCGAGGCTGCCGCTTCCCGGCGAGGCGTAGTTCAGCTTCCCGGGATTGGCCTTCGCGTAGTCCACCACCTCGCGGATGCTGTTCACCGGCAGCGTCGGATGCACGATCAGCGCGCTCGGCACGTCGACCACCTGGTTGACGGCGATGAGATCGCGCGTCGGCGTGATGCTGAGCTTCGGATAGACGCCGGGATTGATGGCGACCGAGCCGACATTGCCAAGAAAGATGGTGTAGCCATCCGGCGCCGACTTCGCCGCGGCCTCCGCGCCGATGTTGCCCGCCGCGCCCGGCTTGTTCTCCACCACGAGCTGCTGGCCGAGGAGCTCGACCATCTTCGGCTGCATGATCCGGCCGACGAAATCGGAAGCACCGCCCGGCGCGAACGGGATGATCATGCGCACCGGCTTGGTGGGATATTGAGCAAACGCCACGATGGGCGCGAACAGCAGTGCTAGCAGAACTCGGTTCATTCGCTGTCTATCGGTAGTTGAATGGGACGCTTGAGCCGCGCCGATTTATCGAACGCCTTGGTGAGCATCAGCCGGTTATGCGCTTCAGCCGCTGTGGCGTGCTGCGTGGTGAGTCCCATGCAAATGCGGTTCAGCCACTGCTCGGTTTCTTCGCGCATCGGACCCCGCAGCTCCCCGAGCACCATGTCGCCCGGGGGATAGCTGCCGAGGAAATCGACGCGCCGCACGTTGTCCGGCGCATAGCCCTCGCCGCTTTCCTTCGTCGTCGCGAGCACGATGTCGCGGTGCGTGTCGTCGATCGTCAGCACGCCCTCCGTGCCAGTGATGCCGACTTCCAGGCTGTACACCGCGCCCGGCCAGACGATCGGCAACGCCCACGAGATCGCCGCGTGATAGAGGCTGCCGTCCTCGAACGTGATCACGCCCGCGGTGGCGTCGATGCCTTTGCAGAGCGGCCCGAGCGCCTTGTCCACCGAGCGCGCATAGATCTCGACCGGCTTCTTCGCCTCCATCATCCACATCACGATGTCGAGCGCGTGCGTGCCCGAGATCACCATCGGCGAAATCTTCGACGGGTCGTTGGTGCGCTTGTAGTTGTCGAGCGCCACCAGCCGGTTCATGAACGCTCTACTGGTGACAAGCGTGACGTCGCCCAGCGCCCCGGTGCGCACCTTCTCCTTCGCTGAAAGCCACTTGCGCCGAAAGCGCTGCGTGTACCCGACGACGGCGTCGACGCCGGATTTCTTGATGGCGTCCAGAACGCGCTGGGAGTCCGCCAGTTCGGTGGCCAATGGTTTCTCTATGAGGAGATGATCGCCGCCGTCACCTCGGGGCGCTTCAGCAGCTCGCGATAGTCGCCGGTGACGAAATCAGCCTTGCACTTGTCGCCGACCAGCTTGGCGCGTTCGGGCTTGAGATCCGCCACGCCGATGAAGTCCACCTGCGGATGGCGCGCCGCCACCTCGCCGCGGAAGAGCCCCACGCGGCCGGCGCCGATGATCGCGAGGCCGATTCTCTTGGGAGACTTACGCAACTGCGCGGAGCGACGGCTTGAGCGGCAACGCGATGGCTTCGTTACGCTCCGCGGAGAGGTCGGCGGCCATGTAGACCTCCATCACCATGCGCGCGTGCTCTGGCTTCACCATCACCTCGCGGTCGTGCACCACCGCCTCGAGGAAGTGCACCGTCTCGGGCGCCATCGGCCCGGCGTAGGTGTGGTCGACGAACTCGCCGGGCATGGTCGACATGGGGAGCTGCATGCCCTTCGCCACGGTGTTGACGACCACGTCCTTGTGGCTGTCGTCCACCATCACCGCGCCCTCGGTGCCGATCATCTCGATCCAGGTGGTCGAGAAGTTCGGATAGCCGAGCGGCAGGCTCCAGCCGCCGCCGACCACCACCGACATGCCGTTGTCCATGGTCACCATCAGCCACTGCTGGTCGGGCACATCGCCGCCGGAGAGCTCTCTCATCGCGCCGTAGTTCTGCTGCGAGTACACGCGCACGGGCTTGGCGGGCTCGAGGCACCAGAAGACGAAATCCAGGTCGTGCGTCGCTTCCATCGCGGCGGGCGAGAGCTTCGAGCGTCCGCTGATCTTGGTGCCGAGCATGCGCGTGATGTGCCGCGAGACCAACGCAGTCACCGGTTTGCCGATGGTCGCGTCGCGGATGCACTTGCGCACGTAAGCGTACTTCGGGTTGAAGCGTTGCGAGTAGCCGATGGTGAACTTCAGGTTCTTGCTCTTCGCCGTCGCGATCAGCTCATCGGCCTCCGCGAGCGTCATCGCGATGGGTTTTTCGAGGAACACGTGCTTGCCCGCGGCGAGCGCGTCGCGCGCGATCGGGTAGTGCGTGGCCTCGGGCGTAGAGGAGATGTACACCGCTTCGATGTCGCGGTTCTTCAATAACTCCCGGTAATCTGCCGTCGCGCTTGCCGGCCGCAGTTTGCTTTTGAGCTCCTCGAGGCGCTCCGCTCGCGTCTCGGCGAGATGCAGGCTCTTCACCAGCGCATGCTTCGCCAGCGTCTCGGCGCGGATGCCGCCGCACCAGCCAGTACCAATCACACCTACACCGATCTGCTTCATTGGTTCACCTTGATGTTGGCTTCCTTGATGAGCTTGCCGTACTTGACCATCTCGGACTTGATGAAGGCGCCGAACTGC
>VBCP01000391.1 GCA_005888925.1 Betaproteobacteria bacterium
GGGGGCTCATGGCGCCGGCGAAGACGCCGCAGCAGATGGTCGATCGCATTTCCCAGGAAGCGCTCCGCGCCATCGAAAGTCCGGACCTGCGGGAACGCTGGCGCGCGATGGGCTCGGAGCCGCCGGCGGTGCGCACGCCAGCGGAGTTCACGGCGTTCGTCGAGCGCGAGCGCAGGCTCTACGCCGAGCTGGTGAAACGCTCGGGCGCTACGGCGGACTAGAGAGCGGCGACGGTGTGCACCTCGACCAGGAACTGCTCCTGCACGAGGCGGTCGATGACGAGCAGGGTGTTCGGCGGGTAGACGCCGTTCGGGAAGAGATGAACTTCGGGATGTCCTGCGAGTGCACGAGGTAGGTGGTGAACTGCACCACGCTGCCCCAGCCGGCGCCGGCGGACTCGAGCGCCTTGGCGATCTGCGCGAACACGCCGCTGCATTGCGCATCGAAATCGGCGCCCGGCGCGCGCATGCCGGCGATGAAGACGTACTCGGCCGCCTTCACCCGGGTGACATGCGAATACTGCCCGAGCGGCCTGCCCAGCGCCTCGACGTTGGTGATCTTGATCTCAGCCATCGTCTTCCCGCGGTGGTTTCGGCTTGTTGCGCGCCGCGAGCTGCGCGCGCACCGTTGCGATCAGCTCGGCGCGGCGGATCGGCTTGACGTGATAGGCATTGGCGCCGGCGGCCATGCAGCGCGCGACGGTTGCGTCATCGGAGACCACCGAGACGACGATCACCGGCGTGGTCGCGTTCGGCGAGGCGGTACGCACGGCGGCGAGCACGCCGAGGCCGCCGATGCCCGGCATCAGGAGGTCGAGCAGGATCGCGTCGTAGGCGTAGTTTCCGGCAAGCCGTACCGCCTGCTCGCAAGTACCGGCGAGCTGCGCCTCGACGCTCAATTCCTTGGTCAGCAGGCGCGCGAGCAGCACGCGCGTCGACTCCTCGTCGTCCACGATCAGCACCCGATGGCGCGGCTTCAGCGCTTCTTGCGCTCGTGCCGCCACTGCACGTCCGTGCGACCGGCATGCCGGTTGAGGCGCCGCCCGGCGATGAACAGCAGGTCGGAGAGCCGGTTGAGATAGCGGCGCGCCGGCTCGCCCACCTTTTCCTTCTCGCCGAGCGCGACCACGCTGCGCTCCGCGCGCCGGCAGACGGTCCGGGCGAGGTGCGCTGCGGCGGCGGCGCGCGTGCCGCCCGGCAGGATGAACTCCTTCAGCGCGGGCAGCTCCGCGTTCCAGCTCTCGAGGGTCGCTTCGAGGCGCGCCACCTGCGCCTCGCCGACGAGCGCGTGCCCGGGGATGCTGATCTCGCCGCCGAGGTCGAACAGATCGTGCTGCACCTGGGCCAGGGCCTCGGCGAGCTCCGCCGGCGGCTCCTCGGCGAGCAGCACGCCGATGGCGCTGTTCAATTCGTCCGGGTCGCCCAGCGCGCGCACGCGCAGGCTGTCCTTCGAGACGCGCGAGCCGTCGCCCAGGCCGGTGTCGCCGCGATCGCCGGTGCGCGTGGTGATCTTCGACAGGCGATGCGCCATGCGCGCGATTATAGGAGCTCTTTTTTCTTCACTTCGCTCTGCAGGCTGCCGCGTGCGAGCGTGGTGAAGAGGCGCTCGCCCTCCCGGGTTTGCGCGGCGTCGCGCAGCAACTCGCCGGCGGCGTTGCGCGTGATGCTGTAGCCGCGCCCGAGCACCGCGGTGGGATCGAGGCTGGCGAGCGAGGCCTGCAGCCGCTCGAGCTGCGCCGTGCAGCGGTGCACGCGATGGCCGAGCGCAAGCGCGAGGCGCGTGCGCAGCTGCATGAGCGACTGCTCGGCGTTGCGCAGGCGCTGCGCCGGGTGCACCAGGCGCCTGGCGCAGCCGTCGAGCGCCTGCGTCGCGTACTGCAGCCGCCGGCGCATCTCGCGCGCGAGGCCGCGTACGCATTCCTCCAACTTCCTCAAAAGATCAAGTCTTGCCGGCGTCGCGAGCTCGGCCGCCGCGGTCGGCGTCGGCGCGCGCCGGTCGGCGGCGAAATCGGCGATGGTGAAGTCGCTCTCGTGCCCGACGCCGACCACCACCGGGATGCGCGACGCGCGGATCGCGCGCGCCACGCCCTCCTCGTTGAAGGACCAGAGATCCTCGATCGAGCCGCCGCCGCGCACGAGCAGCAGCAGATCGCATTCGGCGCGCGCGTTCGCCGCGGCGAGCATCGCCGCGATGCGCCCCGCGGAGCCCTCGCCCTGCACCGGCACCGGATAGACGATCACCGCAACGGAGGCGTTGCGCCGCGCGAGCGTCGTCAGGACATCGCGCAACGCGGCGGCGGCGAGCGAAGTCACGATGCCGACTGTGCGCGGGTGCGGGGGCAAGGCGCGCTTCACCGCCGGATCGAACAGCCCTTCGCGCTCGAGCTTCTCCTTGAGGCGCAGAAAGCGCTCATACAGCGGCCCTGGGCCGGCGGGCCGCAGCGCCTCGACCGTGAGCTGGAAGCGGCCGCGCGGCTCGTAGAGCGTGACCAGCACCTGTGCTTCGACCTGCATGCCTTCGCGCAGCTCCGCTTCCAGCGCAGCGGCCCGGCTGCGGTACATGACGCAGTCGACCTGGGCGCCGCGGTCCTTCAACGTGAAGTAGCGATGCCCCGAAGGCGCGCGGCTGAGGTTGGAGAGCTCGCCGCGCACCCAGAGGAGCGGAAAGCGTCTCTCGAGCGTGTCGCGGACGCTTCGCAGCAATTCCGAAACGCTGAGAATGGGCCGTGCGAAATCATTTTGCATGGTGGGCGGGGGCGCGAGCCGAGCCTACACCTATCCACATGCAGCGGCAGGCCGCCCCAAGGCGGGTCGCGACCCGCTGCCGAGGCCGATTCTTTCGGTTAAGCACATGTTTTCGCAACTCAAAACACTGCTCAATTTTTGATCGCGACCGACTCGATAGGCCCCGTAACTGCGTGCAGCGGCGCTATACAGAGACAATCCACAAACTTGTCCACAGCTTTTTGTGGATATCGCGGAATCCACTACAGCCTGGCGTTGCGGAGCGACTCGAGGCGCGCGTTTGCTGCAGCGCATTAACTTGCTCGGCCCGCGCCGTTTGCCGTAGAGTCGCCGCGCAGACAGAAAAACTATAAGGAAAACGGTTGTTCGCAATTCTGCAGGCCGCTGGCTGGCCGATCTGGTTCCTCCTCGCCACATCCATCATCGCCGTCGCTCTGATCATCGAGCGCTCGATTTCGCTGCGCACGGCGAAGATCATCCCGCCGCGGCTCTTTGACCAGGTGGTCGACGTCTATCGGCGCCAGGGCGTCTCGGATGAGGTGCTCGAGCGCCTCGCGCGCGACTCGCCGCTCGGCGCGGTGCTCGCCGCCGGGCTGCGCAACCACAAGAGCTCGCGCTACGTGATGAAGGAGGCGATCGAGGAGGCGGGCCGCGCGGTGGCGCATGAGCTCGA
>VBCP01000395.1 GCA_005888925.1 Betaproteobacteria bacterium
GCCCGCGCATGTCGGTCTTGAGGTTGCCCGGGAAGTACTTCGGCGCCCAGCCTGACATCTCCCAGTAGACGTTGCCCTTGTGCAGGGCGACCGCGGTGGTTTCCTCGACCCACGGCCAGCCCGGATGCGCCATCACGATCTTGAGGGTCGGGAAATCCGCCGCCAGCTCGTCGATCGCGCCTGGATGCGCGTGGCGGATCTTCGCGCCCATGCCGCCGGGCATGCCCGCGCCCATGCCGGTGGTGCCGACGTCGACCATCACCGCGGCCTTGAGCTCGTCGATCAGCTCGAACATCGGGTAGTAGCGCCGGTCGTTCACCGCGAAGTGCTGCATGATCGGATGGAAGTGGAAGCCGACGAAGCCGAGCTGCTTTACGGCTTTCCGCGCCTGGTCCAGCACCTCGGGTTTTGAAGGCTCGAGTGCTCCCCAGCACTGGATGATGCGCTTGGGATGGCGCTGCCACATCGCGTGCACGTACTCGTTGGTCACCGGCGGCGTCTTGATCGTCGTCTGCAGATCGAGCGCGACGAGGCACGCCTCCACTCCCGCCTCGGTGAATTCCTTCAGCACCTCGTCCTCGGACTTGCCGACCCACTCGCGCTTCCAGTACTTGGCGAGCGCCTCGACGTAAGGCCCCTGGCACGCGATCCATTCCTTCGTGCCGGGATAGCAATGGAGGTCAATGATGCGCATGCTGGGCCGCCATATCGGACAGCGTTTTCTTCGACACCTTGCCGAAAGTCGACACCGGAAAGTCGTCCAGCACCAGCAGGCGCTCGGGCAGCTTGAACTTGGCGATCTCTTTCGTCTTCAGGAATTCCACGAGCTCGGCCAGCTCCAGCTTTCTGTGCTTTTTCAAAATCAGGCAGGCGCACATCTTCTCGCCGAGATTCGGATCGGGCACCGGCACGCAGGCGACGTTCTGCACCGCCGGATGCGACAGGATCAGGTTCTCGATCTCCTCGGCGCTGATCTTCTCGCCGCCGCGGTTGATGAGATCCTTCTTGCGCCCCTCGACCACGTAATTCCCGGAGGGGTGCAGGCGCATGAGGTCGCCCGAGCGGTAGAAGCCATCGGGCGTGAACTGCCGCGCGTTGTACTCGGGCACGCCGTAGTAGCCGCGCAGCGTGTACGGGCCGCGGCAGGTGAGCTCGCCGACCTCACCCGGCGCCACCTCGCGACCTTCGTCGTCGACCAGGCGCACCTCGTCGTCGGCGCAGATCGGCCGGCCGCAGGTCTCGAGCTTCACCTCCTGTGGATCGTCCAGGCGCACGAAGAACAGCATCCCCTCCGACATGCCGAAGTTCTCCTGCACGAACGATCTCGGGATGAGCTTATGTGTCTTCAGCCGCACCTCGGGCTGCATGCGCTGGCCGCCGCTCTGGATGATGCGGACGCTGGAAAGATCGTATTTGCCAATGGCAGGATCGTTGATCAGCCGGATGAGGAGCGCCGGCACGACCTTGATGTGCGTGACGCGATGTTTCTCGATCAGCCGGAACATCTCCTCCGGCCGCGTGGTGGGCGAGAGCACCACGTTCCCGCCCTGGAAGAAGTAGCCCTGGATTCCCGGGCAGGCGAGCGGCAGGTTGTGGGCGATCGGCAGCGCGAGCAAAAGAACCGAATCGGCCGTAACGCCACAGACCGGCGCCGCAGTCTTGGAGTTGTAGGCGTAGTCGTTGTGCGTGCGCGGGATCAGCTTCGGGATGCCGGTGGTGCCGCCCGAGAGCTGGAAGATGCACGGGTCGGTCGGCGCGAACTCGAGCTCGGCGAGCTGCGAACGCGCCAGCTTGGGCGGCCTTTCGATCAACTGTTTCAACGCGGGTAGCGAGATGCAGTGCTTCAGCGTCCCGCTTTCGTTCCGGATGCGCTCGATCATCGGCGCGAATTCGAAATCGCCCTGCCGCTCGGGATAGACGCAGGTCGTGGCGGCCGACAGCTGCACGAACTGGCTGATCTCGGCGTAGCGATGTGTCACCAGCGCGGCGATCGGGATCGCGCCGATCTTCTGGAGCGCGAAGTAGAGCAGCACGAACTCGGCGATGTTCGGCAGCGCCGGCACCACGCGGTCGAGAGGCTTGAGACCGAGCTCGAGGAGATTCAGCGCCAGGTTGTCCGTCAACCGGTCGATGTCTGCGTACGTGTAGCTGCGCTCGCCGTCGATCAGCGCCGTTCGCGGCCCATAGGTTTTGAATACCGTAGAAAACTCTGCGGCGAGCGTCTTGTCCTGCCAGTAGCCCTTGTCGCGATAGCGGCGCGCGAACTCGGGCGGGAAGGGCACTACACCGGGAAGCGACATTGCGAGCTTTAAATAGGGACGGACCCCATTTTTCTCATTTGCGAGTCTCCGATGAGAAAAATAGGGTCCGTCCCCATTTAAGTGGAGGCGGTGAAGCCGCCGTCGATGACGATGATCTCGCCAGTGACGAAGCGGTTGCCCTCGACCAGGCTCATCATGGTCTCGGCGACGTCGTCGGCGGTGACCACGCGCTTGAGCGGCGTGGCCTTCGCGCGCTTGCCCATCAGGTCTTCGTATTTGTCCTTGAGCATGCGCTTCATCCAGTCGCCTTCCATCCAGCCGGGGGCGACGGCGTTGACGCGGATCTCGGGGCCGAGGTTCCAGGCAAGCGTCTTGGTGAGATTCACCACCGCCGCCTTGCTCGCCGCGTAGGGCAAGGGCTGGGGGCCGGGGCGCAGGCCGACGATGCTCGCCGTGTTGACGATGCAGCCTTTGGTTTCCTTCAACATGGGCACGGCTGCGCGGGTGACTTGGAAAAGCCCGCGCACGTTGACGGCGAACACGCGGTCCCATTCCTCCAGCGAGAGCGTCTCGAGGTCTTTCGGCTTCCAGGACGCGGTGGTGCCCGCATTGTTGATGAGCACATCCAGGCGCCCGAAGCGCTCCTTTATCTGGGAAAGCATCGCGCGTACCGCGGGTTCGTCGGCGACGTCGCACTTGACGACCAGCGTTTTGGCGCT
>VBCP01000396.1 GCA_005888925.1 Betaproteobacteria bacterium
CGAGATGGAGAAGGTGCTCTACGAGCTGCGCTACGAGGCCGCCAACCGGCCCGACTGGATGCACATCCCCGTCCAGGGCTTGATGTCCCTGCTCGAAGGAGGCTGACATGGACCATCGCTTCGAGGTGATGCTCGAGCCGCTGCGCGCGTTCCTCGCGCAGGTCGGCGACTTCCTGCCCCGCCTTGCGCTCGCGCTGATCGTCGTCATCGCGGGCTGGCTCATCGCCAAGATGGTGCGCTTCGCCATCGCCCGCGGGCTGCGCAAGGTGAACTTCCATGTCATCACCGATCGCGCCGGTATCGACGGCTTCCTCAAGGACGGCGGCATCCGCATGGACGCGACCGACATCCTGGCGATGCTGGTCTACTGGATCGTGATCCTGGTGGCGCTGGTGGTCGGCTTCAACCTGCTCGGGCTCACCTATGTCACCGAGCTGCTCTCCAAGGTGCTGCTGTTCGTGCCCAACCTGCAGGACGCCGATCTCTTCGGCAACCTCGCGCGCTACGCGATCCTCGCCTTCGTCGTGCTGATCGCGCTCGACCAGGTGAACATCGGCGGCGACATCGTGCGCGAGACCTTCCTCATCCTCCTGGCAGGCGTCGTCTTCGCCCTCGCGCTCGCCTTCGGCCTGGGCGGGCGCGAATGGGCCGCCGAATTCCTGGAGCGCTGGTGGCCTCGCAAGAAACGACCGTAGACCGGGTTCAGCGTCACTCCATGCCGTTCGGCGCGGAAATCCTGGCCGATGGCGGGGTGCGCTTCCGGCTCTGGGCGCCCGCCGCGCGCAAAGTGGAATTGGTCGTAGCAAGCAAGAGCAGACCGCTAAACCCATTGGACGGTGGCTGGTTCGAGCTCGTCGAGCGCGACGCGGCCGCGGGCACGCTGTACCAGTACCGCATCGACGGCAGGCAGCTCGTGCCCGATCCGGCATCGCGCTTCCAGCCGCGCGATGTCGACGGGCCGAGCGAGGTGATCGATCCGAGCCGCTATCCATGGAAGGATGCGGGCTGGCGCGGACGGCCGTGGCAGGAAGCGGTGATCTACGAGTTGCACGTCGGCACGTTCACGCCGGAAGGGACCTACGCCGCGGCGCGGGGCAAGCTCAGCCATCTGAAGGAGCACGGCATCACCGCGATCGAGCTGATGCCGCTCGCCGATTTCGCCGGCAAGCGCAACTGGGGCTACGACGGCGTGCTGCCCTACGCGCCGGACAGCGCCTACGGCCGTCCGGAGGAGCTCGAGGCGCTGGTCGAGGCGGCGCACCAGGCCGGGCTGATGGTGTTCCTCGACGTCGTCTACAACCACTTCGGACCGAAGGGCAATTACCTCGGCCTCTACGCGCCGCAGTTCTTCGACCAGCGCCACCAGACGCCGTGGGGCGCCGCGATCAATTTCGGCAACCAGGTGGTGCGGCAGTACTTCATTCACAACGTGCTCTACTGGCTGGAGGAGTACCACCTCGACGGGCTGCGTTTCGACGCAGTGCACGCCATCGTCGATCACTCGCCGCGCCACATCCTTGACGAGATCCGCGACTCGGTGCCGGCGAGGAAGCACCTCGTGCTCGAGAACGACGCCAACCAGGCGCGCTTCGTCGGCCCGGGCAAGTACAACGCGCAGTGGAACGACGACTCGCATCATGGCTATCACGTGCTCGCCACTGGCGAGTCCGACGGTTATTACATCAGCTATGTGGACGCTCCCGCTCGCCATCTGGCGCGCTGCTTGGCTGAGGGGTTCGCGTATCAAGGCGAGGTGTCGCCGTTCACCAAGGAGCCGCGCGGCGAGAAGTCGAGCCATCTGCCGGCATCGTGCTTCGTCGACTTCCTGCAGAACCACGACCAGGTCGGCAACCGCGCAATGGGCGAGCGGCTGCTGGTCCTCGCGGACGAAAGGAAGATCAAGGCGCTGACCGCGATCCAGCTGCTGGCGCCCTCACCGCCGCTCATCTTCATGGGCGAGGAGTGGGGCTGCCGGCAGCCGTTCCTTTTCTTCTGCGATTTCGACGGCGAGCTGGGCGAAGCGGTGCGCAAAGGCCGGCGCGAGGAGTTCGCGCGCTTCGCCGCGTTTCGCGATCCGGCGGTGCGCGAGCGCATACCGGATCCGCTGGCGCCGAACACCTTCCAGGCGTCCGTACTGGATTGGTCGAAGGCCGACCATGTCTGGATGGCGCACTACAAGCGGCTCTTGAGCCTCCGGCAGGCGCACGTCGTCCCGCTCGACTGCGGCCCCGGCCGCTACCGCATGCTCGGCGATCGCGCCTTCGAAGTCGCGTGGGGCAAATTGCTGCTGATCGCCAACTGCGGCGGTGAGGAGATCGCAGTGAAGGATGCACCGAAGGAAAAGCCGCTGTGGACCAACGGACCTCCCGGTGCCCCCTGGAGCGTCAACTGGTGGCTGAATTCCGGACGACGTCCGTAATTATTGTTACCGGCGCCCGCGCCCTAAGCTTGTAGAAGCGCGATGAACGCAACACTAAGCATAGCGCTCGTCGTATTGGTCCCAGCAAGCATGCTGTTCTGCGCCTCGATGCTCTTGTTCTCCCGGGCCAGGACTACTGGTTTCCTTCTCCAGCTTCTTGGAGCGGGCTCCTTGGTGATCGTCGTGCTGTGCCATCTTTTCGAAGCGCTTCGACTTTTTCCTGGGATGGGATGGGGCCTCGAGAACAGCATCGGTCACTACCTCGATCTGTCGAGTGCGATCCTTGCGCTTACCCTGTTTCCCGCGGGCTATCTGCTCGGCGCGCTTAAGCCGAATCTCTAGGAATAATTACGAACCTGACCCCGAATTCGGCTCATTTTTCTGAAGTCGCCGAGAGCTACCTCGACGTCTGGGGGCGCGAGAAGACGATCGACCCCGCGACGCGCCAGGCGCTCGACCAGGCGCTCGGGCGCGCGCGCCAGCCGGCGAAGGTGAAGCTCGAGGCCGGGCGCTGCTACGAGCCCGAGCTGCTCTCGCAGGGCGGGCGCGTGTGGGGCTTCATGGTGCAGCTCTACGGCGTGCGCTCGAAGAGGAACTGGGGCATCGGCGACTTCGGCGATCTGCGCGCGCTGGTCGAGTTCGCCGCCGCGCGCGGTGCTGCCGTCGTCGGCGTGAACCCGCTGCACGCGACGCAGGGTAGCCCCTACAGCCCGTCGAGCCGCCTCGCGCTCAACTTCCTGTATCTCGACGTCGAGGCTCTGCCGGAATACGCGCAAAGCGCCGCGGCGCAGCGGCTGGTGAAGACCAAGGCCTTCCAGCGCAAGCTCGAGCAGCTGAGAAAGGCGCCGCTGGTCGACTATGCAGGCGTCGCGGTGCTCAAGCTCAACGTGCTGGGTCTGATCTTCAAGGACGCGAAGCCGCGGCTGGAAAGGCCGAGCACCTTCGCCATCTTCGAAGCGCTGCGCGAGAAGTACGGCGGCGGCTGGGAGAGCTGGCCGCGCGAATACCGCGATCCCGGCTCGCGCGCCGTCAGGAAATTTGCGAAGAAGAATGCCCAGCGCGTCGCCTTCCACGAATGGC
>VBCP01000397.1 GCA_005888925.1 Betaproteobacteria bacterium
GCTTGGTCCAATCGGCCCAAGAAACGAGACCTAGGCCGGTCCGCGAGGCTTCACCTTCAGCTCCTATTTTACCGGGGGCGCACCACCCGCAAGGCCGAATAAAACGCAGTCGAAACAAGCGTTTCGCAGGCCGGGGCACGTCTGTGCGAGGAGGCGCGAAGTGATTGACAGGATTGAGAAATGCCTAATATCATTGCGTCCGCTGCGCCGCAGCAAATAGCCTCATCGCAGCCAGCTGCGTTTAACCATCTAGCCCCGGTCGTCGACCTGCTTACCAGGTCCGCCAATGCCAAGTTACAACAGGGCGCCGGGGCACGGAGGTGGCTCATGGTTGCAATAGTTGTACGGCGCGCCTACGCCGGCGCGAAGACCCTGCTGGCCCTGATCGGCGCCGTTGCCGTCGGCGGCCTGCTGCTGCTCCCCTTTCACCGCGACGGCCTGCTGCGGCTGCCGGGGCTCGCGAGCGAGGGATTCTTTGTGCCCTCGACCGAGGTCGCGGGCCAGATCCAGGCGCGCGCCGAGACGCCGGTTGAGCGCGAGCAGCGTGCGGTGACCGAGTTCATCGCCAAGCGCTACCGCGTCTCGGAAGGCGCCGTGGCGGGCTACGTGGCCGCCGCGTACCGCGCCGGCGAGCAGCATTCGGTCGACCCGCTCCTGATCCTCGCCGTCATGGCCGTCGAGTCGCGCTACAACCCGGTCGCCGAGAGCATCGTCGGCGCGAAGGGCCTGATGCAGGTCATGCCGAAGTACCACCTCGACAAGCTGATGGACCACGGCGGCGAGCATGCGCTGCTCGAGCCCGAGGTGAACATCCAGGTCGGCACGCAGATCCTGCGCGAATACCAGCGGCGCTTCCGCGACACGGAAACCGCGCTGCAGGTCTACGCCGGCGCCTTCGACGAGCCGAGCTCGCAATACGCCAACAAGGTGTTCGCCGAGCGCGCCCGCCTCGAGCTGCTCAGGCAGAAGGCCAAGAAGCAGCCGCAAAGCGTTTGATGCGGCTGGCGGCCTCCTCGAGGTCCGCCATCGCCCGGGTGTAAGCAAAGCGCACGTAACGGTCGGTGCCGTTCGCGCCGAAGTCTATTCCCGGCGTCGCCGCCACCGCTTCCTTTTCCAGCAACCGAAGGCAAAACTCGCGCGCATCGCCGCGGCAATCCGCGTAGATGTAGAACGCGCCGTGCGGCTCGGCGGGCACGGCGAGCCCCGCTTCCTTTAGCACCGGCAGGAGAAAGTCACGTCGGCGCGCAAATTCACGCCGTCGCTCCTCCAGCACGCCGAGACTTTCGGGAGTGAACGCGGCGCAGGCCGCGTACTGGGCCGCGGCGGGGGCTGAGATGAAGAGGTGCTGCGCGAGCTTCTCGAAGGCACGCACCGCCGCGCCCGGCAGCACCGCCCAGCCCAGGCGCCAGCCGGTCATGCAGAAGTACTTCGAGAAACTGTTGATCAGCACCACTTCGCCCGGCAGGCCGAGCGCGGTCCACGGTTGCAGGCCGTAGGAGAGGCCCTGATAGATCTCGTCGACGATCAGCACCCCGCCGCGCTCGGCGATGAATGCCGCGATCGCTGCCAATTCCGTCTTGGCGATCACGGTTCCAGTGGGGTTGGACGGCGAGCCTAGCAGCAGGCCCTTGGTGCGCGCTCCCCATGCGTCGCGCACCATGGCGAGCGTGGGCTGGAAATTCTCGGCTGCCGACACCGGTAGTGCTCGCGCACGGCCTTCGAAGGCGCGCACGAAATGCCGGTAGCCGGGATAGCCCGGATCGGGCACCAGCACTTCATCGCCGGCATCGACGTAAAGCGCGCTCACCGTGAGCAGGCCGCCGGAGGCGCCGGAGGTCACGACCACTCGGGCGCCGTCCACTGCGGTTGAAAATTTTTGGGCGTAATGCGCGACGATCGCTTCGCGCAAGGCCGGCAGGCCGAGCGTCGCGGTGTACGCGGTGCGACCTTCGCGCAGCGCGCGCACGCCGGCCTCGACCACCGGCGCGGGCGCGGTGAAGTCGGGCTCGCCGATTTCCATGTGCACCACGTGCCGCCCGGCGCGCTCGAGCGCATGCGCGCGCGACAGCACGTCCATCACTTCGAAGGGTTCGATTTCCGCAGCGCGGCGCGCCGTGAGCATGGGGCGGATGGGACATTCTACGTCGCGGCCTGCTATAGAATCTTTCCGTGGACGAGCAGCTGAAGAAGAACGCCCTCGATTACCACCGGCGGCCGCCGCCGGGAAAGATCTCCGTTCTTCCGACCAAGCAGCTCACCAACCAGCGCGACCTCGGGCTCGCCTATTCCCCCGGCGTTGCGGCGACGTGCGAAGAGATCGTGCGCGATCCGGCGTGCGCGGCGCTGTACACCGCGCGCTCGAACCTGATCGCGGTGATCACCAACGGCACCGCGGTGCTCGGCCTCGGCGCGATCGGCCCGCTCGCCGCAAAGCCGGTGATGGAAGGCAAGAGCGTGCTGTTCAAGAAGTTCGCCGGTATCGACTGCTTCGACATCGAGATCGACGAGCGCGACCCGCAGAAGCTGGTCGACATCGTCGCCGCGCTCGAGCCGACCTTCGGCGCGATCAACCTCGAGGACATCAAGGCGCCCGAATGCTTCACCGTCGA
>VBCP01000061.1 GCA_005888925.1 Betaproteobacteria bacterium
GATGCCGTGGCGGCAGGCGTACTCGAGCGCGCGGATGCACTTGAAGACGATCTCGACGACCTTGCTCACCGGCAGCAGGCGCTCGGGCACCGAGTAGGCCTCGAGCGTGGTGCCCGGCACGTATTCCATCACCAGGTAGCTGTGATCGGGCTCGACCACCGCGTCGAAGATGTCGACGATGTGCGGGTGGTTCAGCTTGCCGGCGAGCGACGCCTCGGCGACGAACGCCTTGTGCACCATGCGCTCTTCCTGCGCGTCGGCGTGCTTGTCGAACAGGAACACCTTGATCGCGACGTCGCGGTTGGCGAACGGGTCGCGCGCGAGGTACACCTTGCTGGTCGCGCCGCTGCCGATCTGGCGCAGTACGGGATACTTGCCGATGTGCTCGGGTTTCATTGCCGCGCCAGCGCCGCGATCTGTTGCAGGAGCTCGGCCTCCTCGTAGGGCTTGCCGAGGTAGACGTTGACGCCGAGCTCGGAGGCGCGGCTGCGGTGCTTCGGCGCGGTGCGCGAGGAGATGACGATGATCGGGATCTCCATGGTGCGCGGGTCGCCGCGCACGTTGCGCGTCAGGTCGAAGCCGTCCATGCGCGGCATCTCGATGTCGATCAGCATCACGGCCGGGCGCTCTTTCTTGAGCTGCTCGAGCGCGTCGACGCCGTCGCGCGCGGTGAGCACGCGGTAGCCCTCGCGCTCGAGCAGGCGGCTCGTGATCTTGCGCACCGTGATCGAGTCGTCCACCACCATGACCACCGTCGCGGGCGTCGTCGCCGCCTGCTCCACCAGCGTCGCCTCCTGCGCGCCGCGACTGCGGCTCGCGAGCTGCACGGGATTCAGGATCAGGACGATGCTGCCGTCCGGGAGCACGGTGGCCCCCGTGACCCCGGCGATGCGCGCGAGCTGCGGCCCGATGCTCTTGACGACCATCTCGCGGTTGCCGAAAAGCTCATCGACGTGCGCCGCCACGCGCTCGTTGCCGCTGCGCACGAGGAGCACGGAGTTGTAGTCCTGGATGTCCGTGGCGGCGCGCTGCCCGAGGAGCTGGCGCAGGTAGTGCAAGGGATAGTCGCGTCCCTGGAACTCCACGCTGCCCTTCTCGTAGAGCGCCACCAGCGCATCGGCCTTGACGCGCAATACCTGCTCCACCGCGGCCGATGAGATGGCGGCGGTCATCGAGCCGGCGCGCACCATGACCGCTTGCGTGACGGCAAGCGTGAGCGGCAGGTAGATCGTGAAGCTCGTGCCGCGGCCGCGGGTGCTCGCGACCTCGATGCGGCCGCTGACCGCGTTGATCTCGGTACGCACCACGTCCATGCCGACGCCTCGGCCGGCGAGCTCGGTGATCTTCTCCGCGGTAGAGAGACCGGAAAGAAACACGAGCTGCAGCTGCTCCGCTTCGGAGAGCTCCAGGTCCGACCCGATCAGCCCTTTTTCGATCGCCTTGGCGCGCAGGCGCTGGAGATCGAGACCGCCACCGTCGTCGCTCAGCACGAGGACGATCTCATTCGCCTCCTGCCGCAGCGCGATGGCAATGCGCCCCGCCTCGTCCTTTCCGGCTGCCGTGCGCGCGGCCGGCTGTTCGATGCCATGCGCGAGCGCGTTGCGCAGCAGATGCTCGAGCGGCGCCGCGATGCGCTCGAGCACGCTGCGGTCGAGCTCGACCTGGCTGCCCTGAATGTCGAGCTCTGCCTTCTTGCCCAGGTCGCGCGCCGTCTGCCGGACGATGCGGTGCAGGCGCTCGGTGAGATTCGCGAAGGGAAGCGCGCGCATGCGCATCAGGTCCTGCTGCAGCTCGCGGCCCAGGCGCGCCTGGTGCATCAGCGCGGCGTCGGTCTCGCCGAGATTCTTGGCGAGCGCCTGCTGCACCGAGAGCGCGTCGTTCAGGCCCTCGGCCATCATGCGCGTCAGCTCCTGCAGGCGGGTATACCGGTCGAATTCCAGCGGGTCGAAACCCTGCTCGCGCTCGTCCAGTGCCGAGCGGCGCGATTGCATCTGGCTGTCGGCCTGGATCTCCACTTCGCGAAGCTGCGTGCGCAGCCGCGTGATGCTTTCGCTCAGCTCGCCAAGGGATTGCTTCACCTGGCGCAGCTCGGCCTCGATGCGCGAGCGCGCGATCGCCACTTCGCCCGACTCGGCGATGAGGTCGTCGAGCCGCTCGGCGTTGACGCGCAGCATCGCCGCCGGTGCGACGGCGGCTGCTGCGGGCTGCGGCGTCTGCCGCATCCTGTCGAGATCGCCGGAGAGGCGATCCATCTGCGCCTCGAGCTCCTCAAATACCGCTTG
>VBCP01000398.1 GCA_005888925.1 Betaproteobacteria bacterium
CAGCTCGTCTACTCCACGTTCGACTGGGGCATCCGCGACAAGGACGGCTATTACTTCATCCTCGGGCGCACCGACGACGTGATCAACGTCGCCGGCCATCGCCTGGGCACGCGCGAGATCGAGGAGGCGGTCAACATGCATCCGAACATCGCCGAGTGCGCGGTGGTCGGCGTCGCCGATGCGCTGAAAGGACAGATGCCGCTCGCCTTTGCGGTGCTCAAGGACGCTGCCAAGGGCACCTCCGCCGAAGAAGTCTTGCAGACGGTGGACAAGCAGCTGGGCGCGATCGCCCGGCCGAAGGCGGTGCATTTCGTGACGCTGCTGCCGAAAACCCGCTCGGGCAAGACGCTGCGCCGCTCGATCCAGGCGCTCGCCGAAGGCCGCGACCCCGGCGATCTCACCACCATCGAAGACCCCAACGCGCTGGAACAAATCAAAAAGGCCCTGCACCGATGAAGATGCGACCGATGCTCACGCTCGAGGACTGCAAGAAGATCTCCGCCGCCGCGGAAGCGGAAGCGCGCAAGAACAGCTGGAACGTCTGCATCGCGATCCTCGACGACGGCGGGCACCTGCTGCATCTTGCCCGCATGGACGGCTCGACGCCGGCCAATGCGCGCATCGCGTTGGAAAAGGGCCGCACCGCCGCCGAGACTCGACGCTCGACCGCCAACTGGCAGGAACGCGTGGCCAAGCGCGTCGAGCTCTTGCGCATGCCGGGCGTAACGCCGGTGCAGGGCGGCCTGCCGATCGTCCTGGACGGCACCTGCGTCGGCGCCGTCGGCATCTCGGGCGTGCAGTCGCACGAGGATGAGCAGATCGCCGCGGCCGGAATTAAGGCGCTCGGCTGATTGTTCTAAGCAGACGTTCCGTCAACCAGAGGAGGGCAGCAGCCATGTCGTGGACTCGCGCAGCATTCGCAATCTGCATCGCAGGACTCGCGCTCGGCGCGAGCGCACAGCAACCGCAGCAACCCAATCCGCGGGACGCGGTGCCCGACAAGATGCCAAATGACATTCCTTACGGCACGCCGATCACGCTCGAGCGGGCCCAGGCGGCGATCAACGCCGCGGTCGCGGAGTCGAAAAAGCGCGGCTGGAAGCTGAACGTGGCGATGGTCGATTCGGGCGCCAACCTGGTCGCCTTCGCGCGCATGGACGGCGCGCAGCTCGGGTCGATCGCCATTGCCGAGCACAAGGCGCGTGCTGCGGCTAAATTTCGCCGCGAGACGAAAGCCTTCGAGAGCGGCATCCAGGAGGGCAACCTGCATTACCTGCTGACCCTCGACGACGTGATCGCCTCGCGCGGCGGCATCCTGATCATCGACAACGGCCAGATCAGCGGCGCCATCGGCTGCTCCGGCGGCACCGGCTCGCAGGACGAGGTCGTCTGCAAAGCGGGTGCCGACGCGGTGATGAAGCGTTAGCCGGATTCCCCGGTAGCGCTGAGATAGTGGCCGAGCGCCGGACTCACGTTCGGCGCGAACAGCTCCGCGACGACCACGCGGCGTCGCGTGAGTTGCTGCTCGTCGAGATACTGCACGAGCGCTTCCAGCGTCGGCCGGCTACCCTCGATCGAGTAGTCCCACGCGATCTCGCGGCTGCGCTCGATCTCGTCGATCACCCAGGGCAGGCTGACCGTGAGCGCGTCGGTGTCGTACATGTGCCTTTGCGCGAGGTCTCGTGCCCGCGTGAAGGCGCGGTATAGGCTCACCGCGAGCCAGGGATTGGCGTCATAGAGCGCCTTGCGCAGCACCAGCGTGTGCATGATCGGGAAGATCTTGGTCTTGCGGTAATAGGCGAGCTCCACCTCGCGGAAGTTGGGGAATAGGCGCTTCACGCTCTTGCCGAGCGCGGCGGGAATCATCACCGACATCAGCGCGTCGATCTCGCCGCGCTCGAGCATCTCCTCCAGGCTGCGCTCACCGCTCATCACCTGGACGCGCACATCCCGGGGCTGCGTAATCGCGCGGATCGGCCGGCCGACGATCCACTCGAGCTCGCGCGGCTGCACGCCGTACTCGTGCTGCAGGAACCCGCGCGTCCACACCGCGGCCGTCATCTGGTAGTCGCCGACACCGATGCGCTTGCCTTTCAGGTCGCGCGGTTCTCGTATAGACGACTCCGCATGCACATAGAGAGCGTTCTGCCGGAACACGCGCGAAGGGAATACCGGGATCGCGATGAACCGCGTATCGCCTTCCGAGCGCAGGATGCTGTAGGAGGAGAGCGACATCTCGGAGGCGTCGAACTCCTCGTGGTTCAGCATCCGCCAGAAGGTCTCGCCGGGCCGCAGCGCGAGGTAGTTCAGTTCTTCGACGCCTTCGATCCTCACCCGGTCGTCGATCAGCGCCTGCGTGCGATCGTAGCGGCCGCAGGCCAAGGTCAGTCGCATGCGATCAAGTATATTCGCCGGCATGCCCCGCGTACTCATCGCCGGTGGCGGCATCGGCGGGCTCACCGCCGCGCTCGCGCTGCTCCGCGTGGGCATCGATGTCGAGGTGTACGAGCAGGCGCAGGAGCTGAAAGAAGTCGGCGCGGGCGTGCAGCTCGCCGCGAATGGGACGCGCGTTCTTTACGCGCTCGGCGTCGGCGAGGAGCTGAAAGCGCTCTCGTGCGAAGCGCAGGGCAAGGAAATCCGGCTGTGGAACACGGGCGAGACCTGGAAGCTGTTCGATCTCGGTACGGAATCGATCGAGCATTATGGGTTTCCGTATTTCACCGTGTATCGCCCGGACCTGCTCGATGTGTTGACCCGCGCCGTGCGTCGAGAGAAGCCCGATGCCATCCATCTCGGCGCCAGGTGCGCCGGCTTCTCGCAGGATGATGACGGCGTCACGCTCGAACTCGAGAACGGCGCCAGCGCGCGTGGCGCGGCGCTCATCGGCGCCGATGGCGTGCATTCGCGCACCCGCCAGTCGCTGCTCGGCGCGGATCGGCCCGAGTTCACCGGCACGATAGCGTGGCGCGGCATCGTGCCGATGGAGCGCCTGCCTGCGCACATGGCGCGCATGGTCGGCTCGAACTGGGTCGGGCCGGGCGGGCATGTTGTGCACTACCCATTGCGCGCCGGAAAGGTGATGAACTTCGTCGGCATTCTTGAGCGCAGCGACTGGCAGATCGAGTCGTGGACGGCGCGCGGCACGCAGCAGGAACTGGCAGCGGATTTCCGCGGCTGGCATGACGACATCCAGGCCTTCATCCGCCAGATCGATATGCCGTACAAATGGGCGCTGATGGTGCGCCCGCCGCTCGAGCGCTGGACGATGAACCGCGTCACACTCGCCGGCGACGCGGCGCATTCCATGCTGCCGTTCCTCGCGCAAGGCGCGGTGATGGCGATCGAGGATGGCTGCGTGCTCGCGCGTTGCCTGGCGAAGTACGATGTGCCGGCGGCCCTCACGCATTACGAGAACGCGCGCAAGGACCGGACGCGGCGCACGGTCGAAGGCTCGGCGGCGAACCTCTATCGCTTCCACAATCCGGTGCTGGCCGATCCCGCGGAAGCCCGGCGCTTCGTCGATCGCGAATGGGCGAGCCAGCGCATCGCCGAGCGCTACGAATGGCTGTTCCGCTACGACGCCACCACGGTGGAGATCTGATGGGTTTGCACGCGTTTCGGCTGCGCCGCTTCCTCGAATCGCTGCCGCCCGCCGAATTGCAGCGCGTGGAGGAGCCGGTCGAGCTCGGCGACGTCGCGGCGATGCATGACGGCAATGCCAAGGCCGTCTGGTTCGCGCGGGCCGGCGGCGCCGAGCTCGCCGCGAACGTCACCGCCAGCCGCTCGCGCCTCGCGATCGCGTTCGGCACGACGCCGGACCGTCTGCTGGCCGAGGTGCTCAAGCGTCTCGGCGAGCCGCAACCGGTCACGGAGGTGAAGCAGGCACCGGCGCAGGAGGTGGTCGAACGCGATCCCGACCTCACCGCGCTTCCGGTTCATCTGCAGCACGGCTACGACGGCGCGCCCTACATCTCGGCTTCGATGGATTTCACCCGCGATGCCGCGCGCGACGTCACGAACGTTGGCATCCGGCGCTTGATGCTGCGCGGCCGTCGCGAGGCGGGCGTCGATCTCAACGCGCCCTCTGACCTGCGCGCCATCTACCAGGCAGCGGTGGGCCGGGGCGAGCGCCTGCCGATCGCCTTCGTTATTGGCTCGCATCCCATCGACCACGTCGCCGCGACCATGCGGCTCGCGGGCGACGAGCTGGCATTGATCGCGACCCTGCGCGGCGCGCCGCTGCCGGTCGTGAAATGCCGGACGAACGAGCTGCGCGTGCCCGCGGACGCGGAGTACGTGCTCGAGGGCTATCTCGACGAGCGCGGCTATGCCGAGCCGGAGGGACCGTATGGCGAGTTCCTCGGCTACTACGGCGGCGTCAAGACCAACCCGGTGTTCCACCTGACAGCCATCACGCACCGCAAGGACGCGATCTTCCAGGCGGCGACCATCAGTGGGCGCCTTCTCAGCCGGACGGACACCGCGCAGTTGAATGCGCTGCGTGCCGAGGTCTCCGTCTGGCGCGCGCTGGAAACAGCGGTGCGCGAACCGCAGGCGGTGTACGCGACGCCATCGAGCGGCGGCGCGTTCAACGTGCGCGTGTCGCTGCGCCAGCGCGTGCCCGGCGAAGCGCGCAATGCCATCGCGGCGGTGTTCGGCTGCCTGGTCAACGTGAAGCACGTGTTCGTGGTCGATCCGGACGTGGACGTGTTCTCCGACGAACAGCTCGACTGGGCGCTCGCCACGCGTTTCCAGGCCGAGCGCGACCTGGTCGTCGCGGGCGGCTTCCGCGCCATGCCGCTCGATCCCTCGCTCGGCAGCGCGCGTACCGGCTCGAAGGCGGGCTTCGATCTGACCCTGAAGCCGGGAATGGATGCGCGGCTGCCGGCGCCGCCTCGCTACCAAGGTCGGCGCTTCGAGTCGCTCGAGGCGGCGCTCGCCGATGGGCCGAAGTTCTTCGTCGAGTTGATGAGCGCGCGCGGCAGCCGCGACGGGCGCGAGATCGTGCGCGAGCTCGAGACGCTGCGCCAGTCCGGCCGTCTGGAGCGCGACGCGGAAGGGCGTTATGTGTATGGGGCGAAGAGCACATGAGATCGATCGCATGGCTGCTGTTGGTCATTTCCCTCGGCGCACAGGCGCAGGAGCCTGCGTGGCCGACGAAGCCGATCCGCTGGCTCGTGCCGTTCGCGCCCGGTGGGCCGGCCGACGTCGTGACGCGTATCGTCGCCGCGGGCCTGTCGGAACGCGCGGGGCAGCCGAACGTCGTGGAGAACCAGCCCGGCGCCGGTGGCAATATCGCGCACGCGGCGGCGTCGAAAGCGGCGCCCGACGGCCACACCGTGGTGTTCGTCGTGCCGAGCGTCATCACCAACCCGTTCTATATGAAGGCGAGCGTGGACCCCTTCCGGGACCTCGCGCCGGTGATCCATCTCGACAACGCCTCGATGGTGCTGATTGCGCATCCGGGCTTTGCACCCGCGACGCTCGCGGAAGTGATGGGGGAGATCAAGGCGCATCCGGGACGCGTGACCTGCGGCGCCTCCGGCGCGCTGCCTTCCGTGGGATGCGAGCTGCTGCGCGCGCACGCCGGCGCCGATCTGCTGATGGTCATGTACAAGGGCAATGCGCCGGCGCTGAACGCGCTGATGGCCGGCGAGATCAACCTGTTGTTCGACGTGGTGAACATCGCCATCGGGCACGTGAAGTCGGGCCGCGTGCGCGCCATCGCCTCCACCGCGCCACGCCGCGGCGTCGGCGCGCTCGGCGACATCCCGGTGATGGCGGAAACCATTCCGGGCTTCGAGCTCGTCACCTGGCACGGCGTGATGATGTCGCCGGCGACGCCGCGGCCGCTCCTCGAGCGCGTCAACCGCGAGCTCAACGCCGTGCTGCAGCGCGCCGAGGTGCGCGAGCGCTTCGCCAATTCCGGCCTGCAGATCACAGGCGGCGTGCCCGAAGACTTCGCGGCGATCCTGCGCCGCGACTACCAAAAATACGGCGCCGCGCTGCGCTCCGCCGGCGTCAAGCCCGAATGAAACCGGTGCGCCGAGTCGTCACCGGCCATCGCGAGGGCAAAGCGGTGGTGCTCTTCGACAGCGCGGCGCCCAACCAGAAATTACGCCAGGCATCCGGCCTGGCGTCCACGCTGCTGTGGGCCACCGATGAGACGCCGGCCGACGTTTCCGGCAGCGCCGACCGCGCCGCCCGCGAGATCGGCGTGCCGCCGCCGCCGAATGGCAGCATTTTCCGCGTGGTCGACTTCCCGCCCGAAAGTGGGACGCGCTCCCGCGAAGCAGTGCTCAAAGAGATGGGCGTCGCCGACCACGGCGGCGCGCGGCATCCCGGGATGCACCGCACGCGCAGCGTCGATTACGCCGTCGTGCTGGAAGGCGAGATCGACATGCTGCTCGACGCCTCGGAGGTGCATCTCGAGGCGGGCGATGTGCTGGTGCAGCAAGGCACCAATCACGCGTGGGTCAACCGCGGAACGGCGCCCTGCCGCATCGCGTTTGTGCTGATCGACGCCGCAGGCACATAATCCGCGCACAAAGGAGGGATCATGAACAATACCGCTGTCTCGTCCGCCACGCCGGGCACCCATCCGATGGTCCTGCTCGCCGGCCGGATCCTTATCGGCGCCATCTTTCTCAACGCCGGCGTGCGCAAGCTGCTCGGGTTCGCGGGGACCGTCGGGTATTTCACCAAGCTTGGCTTTCCCGCGCCCGAGGTCTTCGCCGTGCTCGCGATCATCATCGAGATCGGCGGCGCGATCCTGCTGATCGTTGGCTGGAAGACACGCTGGGTTGCCTGGCTGCTCTCGCTCTTCGTGCTCATCGCCGCGTTCGCCGCGCACCGCTTCTGGGAGTTCGATGCCGCGCAATACGCGAACCAGCTTCATGAAGAACATGGCGATCATCGGCGGACTGTTCTTCGTCGCGAGCTTCGGTCCAGGCAGCATGTCGGTCGACAAGAGTTGACCGAGCGCTCTGATGCATTGCTGATCTCGGACCTGGGGCGGGCGAACATCCACCCGCTCTGGGACCGCTACAAGCGCATCACGCCGGTTGCGCCGCAGCCGAAGGACGCGCCGATGCACTGGCGCTGGCGCGACATCGAGCCCTTCACCGAGCGCGCGGCCAGGGAAGTCGCCATCGAGGATGTCGAGCGCCGCGCGCTGATCCTCGCCAACCCGGCCTTCGGCGGCGACACCGTCACCACCCAGAACCTGATCGGCGCCTTTACCGTCCTCGAGCCGGGCGACAAGGCGGTGCCGCACCGGCACACCGCGGCGGCGATCCGCTTCTCGACGCGCGCCGAAGGCGCGGTCACCATCGTCAACGGCCGGCGCTGCGAGATGAAGGAAGGCGATCTGGTGCTGACGCCGCCGATGTGCTGGCACGGCCACATCAACCAGGCCGGCCGCCGCACGGTGTGGTTCGACGCGGCCAACATGCCGGCGATCTGCGCGCTCGATGCGAGCTTCTTCGAGCCCGGCACGCGCCAGGATGAGCGCTTCTGGGAAGTCGGCACCGAGGGCTCGTCCGAATACCGTCTTCCTGGCGATGAGGCACGCCGGCAGCTCGCCGCCGCCGAGCGCAGCAAAGATGGCGCGAAGACGTTCCG
>VBCP01000399.1 GCA_005888925.1 Betaproteobacteria bacterium
AGGATTGCTGCGGCGCGGACGTGGCACGCCGGCACGTCCATTGCGGCGGTGCTCTCAGGAGGTGACTTGGCCATGGCAGACCTTAGACAAGCCCGCAGCGAGATGGTGGCGCACCAGATCCTCGAGCGCGGCGTGCGCTCGGCGGCGGTGGCGCGCGCCATGCGCGAGGTGCCGCGCGAGGCGTTCATCGGCGCGGACATGCAGGAATTCGCCTATGCCGACTCGCCGCTGCCGATCGGCGAAGGCCAGACCATCTCCCAGCCTTACATCGTCGCCTACATGATCGACGCGCTCGAGCTCGAGGGCGGCGAGCGCGTGCTCGAGATCGGCACCGGCTCGGGTTACGCGGCGGCCGTGCTGTCGCGCATCGCGCGAGAGGTGTACACCATCGAACGACATCCGAGCCTCGCCCGCGAGGCGCGCGCAGCGCTCGAGGGGCTCGGCTACGACAACGTGCACGTGATCGAAGGCGACGGCACGCGCGGCTGGCCCGAAGCGGCGCCGTACGACGCCATCGTGGTGGCGGCCGGAGGTCCTGAAGTGCCGCCGGCATTGCGGGAGCAGCTCGCGATTGGCGGGCGCCTGGTAATCCCGATCGGTGACACGGCGCGCGAGCAGCGGCTGGTGCGCGTGCACCGCATCGGCGAAGACGAGTACGACCAGGAAGATCTGCTGCCGGTGCGCTTCGTGCCGCTGATCGGCGAGCAGGGCTGGCGCGAGGAAGAGCCGCGCGCGCCGCGCGTGACCCGGGCGCCGTTGCGGCTGCCCGAGCAGATCGCCCGGGTGGCGGAGCGTTTTGAAACGCTGGAAAAGGCCGACCTCGCGCCATTGCTCGAGCGCGTCGGCGATGCGCGCGTCGTGCTGCTCGGCGAGGCGACGCACGGCACTTCGGAGTTCTACCGGATGCGTGCGCGCATCAGCCAGGCGCTGATCGAGCGAAAGGGCTTCAACCTGGTGGCGGCGGAGGCGGACTGGCCCGATGCCGCGCGTATCGATCACTACGTGCGCCATCGCGACGTACCGCCGCAGGAATGGCGCGCGTTCAGCCGCTTCCCCGAATGGATGTGGCGCAACGAGGAGGTGCACGAATTCGTCGAGTGGCTGCGCGCGCACAACGCGGCGCGTCCGATGGCAGAGCGCACCGCCTTCCATGGTCTCGACCTCTACAGCCTGTACACCTCGATCGGCGCGGTGCTGCGCTATCTCGACGAGGTCGATCCCGAATCGGCGGGCGTCGCCCGCCGCCGCTACGGCTGCCTCACGCCCTGGGAATCCGATCCGGCGACCTATGGTCAGATGGCGCTCAGCGGCCGCTATCGCGCCTGCGAGAAGGACGTCACCGCGATGCTCACCGACATGCTGCGCAAGCGCAGCGAGTACAGCACGCGCGACGGCGAGCGCTTCATGGACGCCGTGCACAACGCCCGCGTCGTCACCAACGCCGAGCGCTACTACCGCATCATGTACTACGGCTCGGCCGAGTCCTGGAATCTGCGCGACCGGCACATGTTCGAGACGCTGGGCGAGCTGCTGCGCGAGCGCGGGCCGCAGGCGAAGGCGATCGTGTGGGAGCACAACTCGCACATCGGCGATGCGCGCGCCACCGAGATGTCCTCGCGCGGCGAGCTGAACGTCGGCCAGCTTTGCCGCGAGGCCTTCGGCAGCGGCGCCTATCTCCTGGGCTTCGGCACCGACCACGGCACCGTCGCCGCGGCCGACAATTGGGACGAGCCGATGCAGGTGAAGGACGTGCGCCCGTCGCACCTCGAGAGCTACGAGCGCAGCTGCCACGATTCGGTGCTGCCGTCGTTCTTTTTACCCCTTCGGCAAAGGCGCGAGGTGCGCAAGCAGCTCATGACGCCGCGCCTGGAGCGCGCCATCGGCGTGGTGTACCGCCCGCAGACCGAGCTCGCCAGCCACTACTTCCAGGCGGTGCTGCCGCGGCAGTTCGACGAGTACTGCTGGTTCGACTGTACGAGCGCCGTGCGGCCGCTCGACACCACGCGCATCAAGGGAATGCCGGAGACCTACCCGTTCGGCTTGTGACGAGCGCTCGCTAGTGCGCGGTCGAGGAAGTCGAGCCGGTCCTGGCCCCAGAAGCGCTCGCCGTTGAGGACGTAGGTCGGCGCGCCGAAGACGCCGAGCTTTTCCGCCTCCTCGCTGTATTGCCGGTAAAGGGACTGGACGCGCTCGCTCATTTCGTCTTTCTGCAACTGCTCGCCCGGCATGCCGTTCTCGTTGGCGA
>VBCP01000400.1 GCA_005888925.1 Betaproteobacteria bacterium
CGGTGAACCTGATCAAGATGGTCACGGTGGTCGACGAGGACGTCGATCCCTGGGATCCGGTGCAGGTCGAGCTCGCCCTCGCCACCCGGATGCGCGCCGAGCGCGACGTGCTGATCGTTCCGGCGATGCCGAGCAACCGCTCCGATCCGCTCGAGAGCGACGGCATGGTGGGAAAGCTGGGCATCGACGCCAAGCGCAAGCCCGGTGATCGCGACTGGACGGCGGCGGCGCCGCCGGCCGCGGTGCTGGAGCGCGTGCGCCGTCAGCTCACCTGAGGCCGGGCAGCCACAGCGCGAGCAGCGGGAAGAACACCAGGAGCGCGAGGCGCACGGCGTCCATGGCGCAGAAGCCGAGCACGCCCTTGTAGGTCTCGCCCATCGGCACATCCTTCGCCATGGAGTTGATCAGGAACAAATTAAGTCCGAATGGCGGGCTGATCATGCCGACCTCGACGCTGATCAGCACGAGGATGCCGAACCACACCAGCACCGCATCCTTGCTCATGCCGAAGTCGAGCGCGAGGATCAGCGGGATGAACACTGGCAGCGTGAGCAGCACCATCGCCAGCGATTCCATGAAGCAGCCGAGGATGAAGTAGGCGACGAGGATCGCGAGCATGATCACGGTGGGCGAGGCTTGCAGGCCCGCCACCTTCTGCGCGAAGAGGGTCGGCATCTGCGAGGAGGCGAGCCCCGCCGAGAAGAGCTGCGCGCCGAGCATGATGAGGAACATCATCGCCGTGGTTTCGCCGGTCGAGAGCAGCGCTTCGCGCAGGCCCGCGAGGCGCATGCCGCCGCGCCAGACCGCCATCAGCAGCGTCGCGAAGGCTCCGACTCCCGCGCCTTCGGTCGGCGAGAACCAGCCGCGGTAGATGCCGATCACCACCAGCCCGAACACCAGCAGCACCGGCCACACGCCGTGCGTCGCGACGATGCGCTCGCGCCAGGTCGCCTTTTCCATCTGCACCACCGCGGCCGGCACGAAACGCACGTAGAGGTTGACGACGATCATGTACTGGATCGCCGCCAGGATGCCGGGGATGATCGCGGCGATGAACAGCGCGCCGATCGACTGCTCGGTGAATACCGCGTAGATCACCAGGATCACCGACGGTGGAATCAGGATGCCGAGCGTGCCACCGGCGGCGAGTGTGCCGGTCCAGAGCGCCGGCGAATAGCCGGCCTTGCGCATCTCGGGGCCCGCGACCCTGGTCATCGTCGCGGCGGTGGCAAAGGAAGAGCCGCAGATCGCGCCGAACGCGGCGCAGCCGCCGATGGTCGCGACGGCGAGGCCGCCGCGCCAGTGGCCGAACCAGGCGCGCCCGGCGCGAAACAGCGCCGCGCTCATGCCCGCCTTGGTGGCGAACTCGCCCATCAGGAGGAAAAGCGGAATCACCGTCAGCGTGTAATTCGCGAACTGCGAGAAGGGCAGTGTCTTCAGCGTATTGAGCAGCGGATCGACGCCGTTGATCGCCGCATAGCCGACCCCGCCGACGAGCAGCATCACAACGCCCACCGGCATGCGCAGCCCGATGAGCACCAGCGCACCGGCAAACATCCAGAGACCTATGTCGAAGCGGCTCACCCTCATCAGGCACACCGCGATCCAGAGCAGCATGCTAAAGGCGCCTATCGCGTAGCCCCACCAGTCGGGAAGCTGCAGGAACATGCTGCGCTTGCTGCGCTCATAAGCGCCCAGCCCGCCCTCGATCAGGCGCCAGGTGAGCACCAGCGCGACGGCGGCGAACACCACGTTCATCAGCGCATCGAGCCCGCTCTTCCAGCGCTCGGGCAGCGGCTTGGTGAAGAAATCGACGAACACGTTGGCGCCGCGCAGCTGGCAATAGGGCAGGAAGGTGAAGACGGCGATGCCGCCGAGCAGCTCGATGATCTCGGAGTCGCCCAAGAGCGGACTGTCGAAGCCCGCGCCGACGACGGTGATCACCATCGTCGCCATGCAGCCGAGGAGCGCCGCGCCGCCGACCAGCCCCCACGCTTCGCACAAGCGCAGGAGGAACTGCCGACCCTTCACTTACGGCCGAATTTCGCGGTGGTGGCGAGCAGGTCGTCGAACATCTTCTGACCCGGCAGGCTGCGCTTGTTCATCTCGTCGATCCAGATCTTGTAGACCGGCTGCACCGCCTTGATCCAGCGCTGGCGCTCGGCATCGTCCAAGCTGTAGAGCGTATTGCCGTGCTCGGCGATCGCCTTCTTCGCCGGCACGGTGAGCTCGTCCCAGACGAGGCCGATCTGCTTCGTGTACTCGAGGCCCGAATTGGCATCGATCACCTTCTTCATGTCGGCGGGCAGCTTGTCGTAGGAGGCCTGGCGCATCAACGTCATGATCGGCGGCTGGTAGATCGGCGTCTCGAGGTGGTACTTCGTCACCTCGTGCAGCCGGTAAGGCGGCACGATCGCCCAGTTGATGAACATGCCGTCGACCTGGCCGCGCTCGAGCGCCTCGTACACGCCGGGGAGCGGGATGCCCACCGGCGTCGCGCCGAGCGCCTTGGCGGTCTCGCCGACGAAGCGGCCGGGGACGCGCAGCTTCAGTCCCTTGAAGTCCGCGAGGGTCTTCACCTGCTTGCCTCGCGTGTGCAGGATCGAGGCGTCGGTGGTGTGCGAGGCGATGATCTTCGAGCCCTTGAGCTCGTTCGTCAGGAGCCACTTCGTCGCCCACTCGAACACGGCCGGGCTCTGCCCGGCGGAGATGCCGACGTTG
>VBCP01000401.1 GCA_005888925.1 Betaproteobacteria bacterium
ATTCCGACGCTTACCCAGCCGGTTTCGGAGGGCGACCGCGTCAGCATTCCGGAGCTCGGCGTGACCTTCTCGGTGCTCGACATCCCCGGGCACACGCGCGCGCACGTGGCCTATTATGGGGCAGGCGCATTGTTCTGTGGCGATACGCTCTTCGCCTGCGGCTGCGGGCGCCTGTTCGAAGGCACCGCGGAGCAGATGTACGCGTCGCTCGCCAAGCTCGCCGCGCTGCCCGACGACACCAAGGTGTACTGCGGGCACGAATACACGCTCGCCAACATCGGCTTCGCCAAGGCGGTGGAACCCGAGAACCACGCGCTCAGCGCGCGCGAAGCGCGCGACCGCAAGCTGAGCGACGCGGGCAGGCCGACCGTGCCGAGCACGCTCGGCGACGAGAAGGCGACCAATCCGTTCCTGCGCTGCCGCGAGCCGGCGGTGGTCGAGTCGGCGAACAAGTATCTCGGCGCGCGCATCGCCGATCCAGTGAGAGTGTTCGCGGCGATCCGCGACTGGAAGAACAAGTTTTGAGGCTCCTCCTCGCCCTTGTCGCCGCGCTGGCCCTCTACGGCTGCGCCACGCCGCCTGCACAGCAGCCGGCGTCGCAACCCGAAGCCGGGCCGCCGGTCGCGACCAGCGAAGCGGCCAGCCCGCCGGCCGCGCAGCCGCCCGCAGTGGTGCCGACGCCCGCGCCGAGTGCGCCGTTCGAGGGCAACCAGGCGACGGTCCAGCCGCGGCCACCGGTCGCGCTGGTCGACCGCACGACACCGCCCCAGGATCTCTGGCAGCGCATCCGCCAGGGATTCTCGATTCCCGATCTCGACAACGCGCTGGTGCGCGAGAAG
Source organism: Betaproteobacteria bacterium (assembly GCA_005888925.1). Lineage (GTDB taxonomy): Bacteria > Pseudomonadota > Gammaproteobacteria > Burkholderiales > SG8-39 > SCGC-AG-212-J23. Next base: position 840 of record VBCP01000401.1, read on the forward strand.
ACCAACTACTACGCAGCGCGTCCCGATTACCTGCAGCGCATCTTCGACCGCAGCCGCATGTACCTGTATCACATCGTCGACGAGCTCGAGAAGCGCGGCATGCCCACCGAGATCGCGCTGCTGCCGATGGTGGAGAGCGCGTTCAACCCGATGGCCTATTCGCGCGCGCACGCCTCCGGGCTCTGGCAGTTCATCCCCGGCACCGGCAAGCGCTTCGAGCTGCAGCAGAACTGGTGGTACGACGGCCGGCGCGACATCGTCGACTCGACCACCGCGGCGCTCGACTACCTGCAGTATCTCTACGCCATGCACGGCGACTGGCAGCTCGCGCTCGCCTCGTACAACTGGGGCGAGAACGCCGTGGCGCGCGCCATCGCCAAGAACCGCGCCGCCGGCAAGCCGACCGACTACTCGCACCTCACCATGCCGCTCGAGACGCGCCACTACATTCCGAAGCTGCAGGCGCTGAAGAACATCATCAACAATCCCGAGCCGCTCGGCATCGTGCTCGACCCGATCCCGAACCAGCCTTATTTCGTCTCCTATACGAAGTTCCGCGACATCGACGTGCAGCTCGCCGCCAAGCTCGCCGACATGTCGGTCGACCAGTTCATCGCGCTCAACCCGGGCTTCAGCCGGCCGCTGATCCGCGCCTCGGTCACGCCGCGCATCGTGCTGCCGGCGGACAAGGTCGACACCTTCCACGAGAACCTGCAGAAGCTCGACGAGCAGTCGCTCGTCTCGTGGAAGCCTTACTACCCGAAGAAAGGCGAGACGCTCGAGTCGATCGCCAAGAAGCACGGCATGACCGTCGGCCAGCTGAAGGAGGTGAACGGCATCTCGGCGCGCAACCGCAACGTGCCGAGCCTGATCGTGGTGCCGGCGAGCACGCGGGCCGCCGTGGCCATGCACAAGCTGCCCATCATGTACGCGCCGCCGATCCCGATCACCTACCGCAGGATCTTCCACACCGTGAAGCCGGGCGAGAGCCTCGCCTCGATCGCCAGGCGCTACGGCGTGTCGTTCGACGACATGAAGCGCTGGAACCCGAAAGGCGCGGTCGCAGGGCAGAAGGTGACCATGGAAGTGCGCGCCGCCGCCAAGCCCAAGGGCAAGCCGCGCCCGCCAGCCAAGGGCAAGCCCCGCAAGTAGTCTCTTCAGAGACCGCCGGGCCGACGCGGCGTAACCATCCCATCGGCATCATTCGGCCATGGACCTTTCGGAACTCCTGCGGCAGCAGCACGGCCTGCGCGTCGAGCGCCTGCCCGACGGGCGCCATCACATCATGGTGGAACCCGACCAGGGCTGCGCGGGGGCGAGAAGCAGCTGGACCACCGCCTATCCGCCCGAGCTGATCCTCGAGATCCACGCGACCAAGCGCGGTTACGTCTGCGACGAGATCCAACGCGAGGAAGATCCGCGCTATGTGGAGCGCGCCATCCGCCACGAGGTGCTCGGCTACCTCGACGCCGAGGCGTTCCGCGGCAAGCGCATCCTGGATTTCGGCTGCGGCGCCGGCGCCTCGACCCTCGTCATGAGCCGCCTGCTGCCGCCCTGCGAGCTGGTCGGCGTCGAGCTCGAGGAGCGCCTGCTCAAGCTCGCGCGCCTGCGCGCCGATTATCTTGGCAAGTCCGCCCTCGAGTTCTTTCTTTCCCCCTCGGGCACTGCGCTGCCCGCCGGCCTCGGCGAGTTCGATTACATCGTGCTGAGCGCCGTGTACGAGCACCTGTTGCCGGAGGAGCGCCGCATACTGCTGCCGCGCATCTGGCATCACCTCAGGCCCGGCGGCGTGCTCTTCATCAACCAGACCCCGCACCGCTATTCGCCGATCGAGATCCACACGACCGGCTTGCCGCTCATCAACTACCTGCCCGATGCCCTCGCCTTCCACATCACCAAGCGCTTCTGCAAGCGCATCAACGGCGACGAGGACTGGCCCGCGCTGCTGCGCGCCGGCATCCGCGGCGCGACCATCGGCGAGATCCTGCGCGTGCTTGGCGGCGGCGCCGCGCTAATGAAGCCGAAGCACGGCGACCAGATCGATCTCTGGCACGGCAAGCTCTCCAGCCGCTACGCCTGGCTGAAGCGGTCCATCTGGGCCGCGCTCAAGGCGCTCAAGCCCGTTGCCGGCATTCACCTCGTCCCGGAGCTGACGCTCGCGCTGCGCAAGCTGGGCTGACAAATAGAATGTGAGTCAGGCCTTCGCCGCTCGCTTGAGCGCCGCGAGGTCGAACTTCTTCATCTGCATCACCGCGGCCATGACCCGCTGCGCTCTTGCGGACTTGTGGTCCTTCAGCATCTTGTCCATCCCGGTCGGGACGACCTGCCATGACAGGCCGTACTTGTCCTTGAGCCACCCGCACTGCTGCGCTTTCGGATCGCCGCCTTCGCCGAGCCGCTCCCAGTAGTAGTCGATCTCGTCCTGGTCCTCGCAATACACCTGGAGCGAGACCGCTTCGTTGAACTTGAAGATCGGCCCGCCGTTGAGCGCCGTGAAGCGCTGTCCGTCGAGCTCGAACTCCACGGTCAGCACCGAGCCCTCCGGGCGCTTGTGGATCTCGTATCCCGCCTTGCTGTAGCGGGTGATTGCGAGGATCTTCGATTTCTTGAAGATACCGGTATAGAACTTCGCCGCCTCCTCCGCCTGGTTGTCGAACCACAGGCAGGGCGCGATCCGTTGAATCTTTGCCATTTCGTGTCCTTTAGGGGTTGATACCGGCTAGTCGTTTGGCGCTCCCCAAAATCGACATCGACCAATCAGTCTCAGTCCGGAACCCAGACGACGCGGTCGTCCACCGCGTAGAGCTTGCAGTTCTTGACGCCGCGCTTCTGGCAGTTCTGCATGGCGCGCTGCACCGGATCGTTGGGCTCACCGAGGTTCGCGGGCGTGGTACCCCAGCTCGAGTTCCAGGCGCCACCTTCGCCGATGACGAACGCTCGAGGCATCTTCTTGGTGAGCCAGTCCCGATAGCCCTGCTTGCCGCGCTCGTTCAGCGGCACGGCATCCACATCATCGATGCCGGCGACCACTGGCGCGGCCCCGGGCCTTGCGAGCTTCTGCCCGAGCTTGTCGAGAATCTCGCCCTCCCAGTTCGGCGCGAGAACGTTGGTCGCCATGGCCTTTTTCGAGACCACTTCGACCCTGGTTTTCGGCCCTGGCCGCATTTCCTGCACGAAGATGGCGACATGCTCGCCATAGCTCAGGAGCGAGATGCCGCGCTGCGCGAGCGCATAGCCCTCCTGCCGGTTGTCGCCGACGAAGTCGAGACCCGCTTCCTTCAATACGCCCGGAAGCGCGGTCCAGACCGCGTCGGCGGGAACATCGTAGATTCGCGCCTCGCCGGTTCCGCGCGCCGCGCGCGCGTCGGCAAGGGTGGCACAGCCGGAATTGAATATCGCAACCGCAGCAATCAGGGCGGCGCACAGCGATCGCAGGAACATAGCTAGGGGACTCCGGCTTCGATGAGGGTACGGGTGTAGTCCGACTTCGGCCGGCCGATGATCTCCTCAAGCGGCCCGCTTTCGACGATGCGGCTGTCTTTCATCACCATCACGCGGTGCGCCATGGCGCGCACCACCTCGATGTCGTGCGTCACCAGGATGTAGGAGAGGCCGTACTTCTTCTGCAGGCCGGCGAGGAGCTCGAGCACCTGCTTCTGGATGGTGACGTCGAGCGCGCTGGTCGGCTCGTCGAGCACCACCACCTTCGGCTTCACGATGAGCGCGCGCGCGATGGCGATGCGCTGGCGCTGGCCGCCGGAGAATTCGTGCGGGTAGCGCCCGAGCAGCGGCTCGGCCCTGCCGCCTTCGGTCAGGCCGACGTCCAGCAGCGCGGCGAGGATGCGGCTGCGCCGCGCGGCGGCATCGAGCTCCGGCTCGTGGATCTCGAGGCCTTCGCCAACGATCTGCTCGATCGTCAGGCGCGGCGAGAGCGACGACAGCGGGTCCTGGAACACGACCTGGATCTCGCGGCGCAGGCGGCGCTTCTCGCCTTTGCCGGCCTCGGTCCAGCGCTTGCCGTCGATTCGGATGTCGCCTTGCGCATTGACCAGGCCGGGCACAGCGAGCGCGAGCGTGGTCTTTCCTGAGCCCGATTCGCCGAGGACGCCGATGAAGCGGCCGCTCTTGAACCAGCCGCGCATGCCCGGCAGATGCGTCGGATAGTGCACGTGGACTTCGCGCGCTTCGACCAGGGTGCCGCTCGCCGGCGCCGCGACATCGCGGTCGGGCCGGCTGTTGACGAGCTTGCGCGTATAGGGATGCTGCGGCCGCTCGATCACGTCCGCGGTGCGGCCCTGCTCGACCATCACGCCCTTCTCCATCACCGCGACGCGGTCGGCGAAGCGGCGCACCAGGTTCAGGTCGTGCGTGATGAGAAGGAGCGCCATTCCCGCCTGGGCGCGGAGGTCCTCGAGCAACTGGAGGATCTGCAGGCGGATGGCGACATCGAGCGCGGTGGTCGGCTCATCGGCGATCAGCAATTTCGGATTGCAGGCGAGCGCCATGGCGATCATGGCGCGCTGGCGCTGCCCGCCCGAGAGCTGGTGCGGATAGCTGCGCGCGCGGCGCTCGGGATCGTCGATGCCGACGCGGCGCATGGCGGCGATCGCCTCCGCCCACGCCGGCGCGCCGCGCAGCGGCGTGTGCAGCTCGAGCGACTCGACGATCTGGTCGCCGACCGTGTAGATCGGATTCAGCGCCGTCATCGGCTCCTGAAAAATCACCGCGATGTCGCGGCCGCGCATGTCGCGCAGCTCTTGGTCCGGCATGGTGAGTACTTCCCTGCCCTGGAACCGGATGCTGCCGCTGAGCCGCGCGTTCTCGATGAGCCGCAGCGTAGAGAGCGCGGTCACCGTCTTGCCGGAGGCCGACTCGCCCACGAGCGCGAGCTTCTGGCCTGCGTCGAGAGAGAAGGAAACGTTGTCCACGACTTTGCGTGGACCGAAATGAATACTTAGATTCTTGACTTCGAGAAGGCTCATCGCCTTGGCCCCCTGACAAGGGGGCCGTGAGCCGAAGGCGCAGCGGGGGGTTTTCGATTTTCAAGAATCAAACCCCCCGCTCGCAAGCTCGCTTCCCCCTTTATCAGGGGGGCGGCAAAGCAAAGGCGATTCATCTGCTTTCCCCCTCCAAAACCTTGCGCGGATCGAGCGCGTCGCGCAGCGCATCGCCGATGAGGATGAGGAGCAGCAGCGTGACGACCAGGACGCCGAACGTCGAGAGCGAGATCCACCACGCGTCGAGGTTCTCCTTGCCCTGGTTGAGCAGCTCGCCCAGGCTCGGCGTGCCCGGCGGCACGCCGAGGCCCAGGAAATCGAGGCTGGTGAGCGCGCCGATAGCGGCGGCCATCTCGAAGGGCACCAGCGTGACCACCGGCGTCAGGCTGTTCGGCAGGATGTGGCGCCACATGATGATGCGGTTGCTCTGGCCGAGCGCGCGCGCGGCGCGCACGTAGTCGAGCGTTCGGTTCCGCAGGAACTCTGCGCGCACGTAGGCGGCGATGCCGAGCCAGCCGAAGATGGCGATCAGCAGGACCAGCAGCCAGAAGCTCGGCGAGAACAGCGACGAGAAGATGATCAGCATGTAGAGCGTCGGCATGGCGCCCCAGATCTCCTTGAACCGTTCCATGGCGATGTCACTCCACCCGGCGAAGTAGCCCTGCAGCGCGCCGAACAGGATGCCGAAGGCGGTGGAAGCGATGGTGACGATGAGCGCGAACATCACCGAGAGGCGAAAGCCGTAGAGCAGGCGCGCCAGCAGGTCGCGCCCGCGGTCGTCGGTGCCGAAGACGTTCTCGCGGTCGGGCCGCGCGGGGCTCGGGCTCTTGGAAAAATAGTTGATGGTGCTGTAGTGATAGTGGTTCGGCGGATAGAGCGCGAAGTTGCCGGGCTTCGAAAACTGCCCGCGGATGAACGGGTCGAGGTAGTCGGTCGGCGTCGGGAAGTCGCCGCCGAAGGTCGTCTCGGACAGCGTCTCGAATACCGGAAAGTACCAGCGGCCTTCATAGCGCACGACGAGCGGCTTGTCGTTGGAGAGCACCTCGGCGAGCAGGCTCACGGCGAACAGGAGGGTGAAGATGGCCAGGCTGACGTAGCCCAGGCGGTTCGCGCGGAAGCGCCGCCAGGCACGGCGGGCCGGGCTCGCATGGAGCGGGATCTCTGCCGTGTTGGGCGCGGAGCTCGCGTCGGCGATGATCGAAGACATCGCTAGTCGAAGAACTTCACCCGGGGATCGACCCACAGGTAAGTCAGGTCGCGGATCAGGTTGGTGGCGAGACCGATGATCGTGTAGACGAAGAGGCTGCCGAAAACCACCGGGTAATCGCGCCGGATGACTGACTCATAGGACAGGAGCCCGAGCCCATCCAGAGAGAACAGCGTCTCGATGAGCAGCGACCCGGTGAAGAACGCGGCGACGAAGGCCGCCGGGAAGCCGGTCATGATCGGGATCATCGCGTTGCGGAAGACGTGGCGCCAAAGCACCCTGCGCTCGTCGACGCCCTTGGCGCGCGCGGTCATCACGTAATGCTTGCGGATCTCCTCCAGCACCGAGTTCTTGGTGAGGATGGTGATGACGGCGAAGCCGCCGATCACCATGGCGGTGATCGGCAGGGTGATGTGCCAGAAATAGTCGGTGATCTTGTGCACGAGGCTCAACTCGTGCCAGTTCGACGAGACGATGCCGCGCAGCGGGAACCACTGCAGGAAGGTGCCGCCGCCGAAATAAACCAGCAGCACCACGCCGAGCACGAAGCTCGGGATGGCATAGCCCAGCAGCACGATGAAGGTCGTGGCGGTGTCGAACGCGCTGCCCGCCCTCACGGCCTTGGCGATGCCCAGCGGCACCGAGATCAGATAGGTCAGCAGGAAGGTCCACATCCCGAGGCTGATCGACACCGGCAGCTTCTCCTTGATGAGCTGCCAGACATCCTTGTTGTGGAAGAAGCTGCGCCCGAGATCGAAGCGCGCGAACTGGCCGAGCATCTGCACGAAGCGCTCGTGCGGCGGCTTGTCGAAGCCGTACAGCTTCTTGATCTCCTCGACCTGCTTCGCGTCCACGCCCTGGCGGCCGCGGTAGCCGCCGAGTCCGGCCGCCGCAGCGGCGCGCCCGCCGGCTTCGCCGCCGCCCGCGTCGCGACCCTGCAGCTGCGACACCATCTGCTCGACCGGGCCGCCGGGAACGAACTGGATCACGATGAAGGTGATCAGCAGCACGCCGAACAGCGTCGGGAGCATGAGCAGCAGCCGCTTGAGGATGTAGGACCACATCGCTATTTTTTTCTCCACCAGGTGCTGACCACCCAGTCGTCGGGCGTGTAGTACGAGGGCTTCACCTGCGGCTGCTCGAACTTGCCGCCGCGCCAGGCGACGCGGAAGGTGTTCGACAACCACTGCGGCACGACATAGTGGCCGTGCCGCAGCACGCGGTCGAGCGCCTTCAGGCGCGCGATCAGCTCCGTGCGCGTGGTCGCCGCGATGACGAGCTCGAGCAGCGCATCCACCGCGGGATCGCGGATGCCGATCAGGTTGCTCGAGCCCTCGACCGCCGCCTGCTCCGAGGCGAAGCGCGCGACCAGATCCGTGCCCGGCGCATCGTTGCCCGGAATGCGGATGGTGAACAGATCGAAATCGAACACATCCAGGCGCTTCTGGATCAGCGCGAAGTCGGCGCGGCGGTACTGGCCTTCGATGCCGAGCCGGGCGAGCGCCTGGAACCACGGCGTGATGACGCGCTCGCCGCCGCCGCTGTCGAGGTACTCGACGACGATCCTTGGCCTTGCGCAGGTTGTCGCGCAGGCTGCCCGGCGGATCGCTCGAAGGCGGCAGCGGCACCGGCTCGGTGAAGACCTTCGCCGGCAGCTTCTTGCGCAAGGGTTCGAGCACGGCGAGCTCGTCGGCGCCAGGCTGGCCCTCGGCCTCGAAGTCGCTGCCGTTGAACCAGCCGCGGCAGCGCACATAGGAGTTGTACATCAGGCGCCGGTTCATCCATTCGAAGTCGAAAGCGAGCTCGAGCGCCTGGCGCACGCGCTCGTCCTTGAACTTCTCGCGCCGGATGTTGATCCAGTAGCTCTGGAAGTCGCCGGCGTTCTTCGTCGGCAGCTCGACCTTGACCAGCTCGCCGGAGTCGAACTTCTTGCCGGCATAGACGCGCGCCCACTCGCGCGCGGAGAACGTGCGGATGTAATCGAACTCGCCCGCCTTGAACGCCTCGGTCTGCGCGGTGTTGTCCTTGTAGATCTTGTAGGTGATGTGGTCGAAGTTGTACATGCCGCGGCGCACGCCGAGATCGCGTGCCCAGTAGTTCGGGTCGCGCTCGTAGGTGACGTCGCGGTCATTCACGCGAGCGATGCGGTAGGGGCCGCTGCCGATCGGCGTGTCCATGATCACCTGGTCGAAGGGCTTGCCCGCCCCCCAGTCGCGGCTGAAGACCGGCAGGGCGCCGACCAGCAGCGGCAGCTCGGCGCTCGCGCGGGCCAGATCGAAGCGCACGCTGCGCGCTCCGGTCACCACGGCGCGCTTCACGTCGCCGTACACCACGCGGTACTGCGGCGCGGCCTCCTTGCTCATCAGCTTGTCGAAGCTGTGCTTCACATCGGCCGCCATCACCGGCTTGCCGTCGTGAAAGCGCGCCGCGGGATTCAGCCGGAACGTGACCGAGAGCCCGTCGGGCGCAACCTGGATATCTTCGGCGAGCAGGCCGTAGGCCGTGGTGGGCTCGTCGAGCGTCCCGGTGAGGAGGGTCTCGAATACCAGCCCGCCGAGTCCCGGAGGCGCCGTCCCTTTGAGAGTGAACGGGTTGAGCTTGTCGAGGTTCGTGATGCGCAGCGGCGGCACCAGCGAGAGATCTCCGCCCTTGGGCGCACTGGGATTGACCCACTCGAAGTGCGAGAAGCCCTTCGGGTACTTGATGTCGCCGAACTGGGCATAGGCATGCGCCGCCCATGCGGCGGGGGCGGCGAGGAGCGCCGCCAGGAAAAGCACCAGCTTCACTGCGCGCGTCCGGGGATCGACGAAAGCAGGAGCCGGGTGTAGGGGTGCTTCGGGTTGGCGTACAGCTCGTCGGGGCCGGCGATTTCGACCACCTCGCCGTCCTTCATGACCATCACCTCGTCGGCCATGTAGCGCACCACCGCGAGGTCGTGCGAGATGAAGAGATAGCTCATGGCGTATTCGTCCTGCAAATCCTGCAGGAGGTTCAATAGTTGCGCCTGGACCGAGACGTCGAGCGCAGAGACCGATTCGTCGCAGATCAGCAGCTCCGGCCGCAAAGTCAATGCCCGGGCGATGGCGATGCGCTGGCGCTGGCCGCCGGAGAACTCGTGGGGATACTTTTCGAGGGATTCGGGCGCAAGCCCGACCTTGCGCAAGAGCTCCCCGGCCATCGCGCGCCGCTCGGCATCGTCCGCGCCGATGCCGTGGATCAGCATCGGCTCGGTCAGGATCTGTGCCACCGTGAAGCGCGGATTGAGCGACGCGTAGGGATTCTGGAAGACGATC
>VBCP01000402.1 GCA_005888925.1 Betaproteobacteria bacterium
GTGGATGCATTGGCGCCGTCCAACTTTCTGATGACCAACCCCCAGGTGTTGCGCGAGACGCTCGCGAGCGGCGGCCAGAACCTCGTCCGCGGGCTGAACAACCTGCTCGCGGACATCGAGAAGGGCGGCGGGCAGCTGCGCATCTCGATGACCGACGAGACCGCCTTCCAGCTCGGGCGCAACGTCGCCACCAGCCCGGGCAAGGTGGTGTACCAGACCGAGCTGATGCAGCTGATCCAGTACCAGCCTGCGACCAGCCAGGTGTACCGGCGGCCGCTGGTGATCATTCCGCCGTGGATCAACAAGTATTACATCCTCGATCTGCGCGAGAAGAATTCCTTCATCCGCTGGGCCGTGGAGCGCGGCCACACGGTGTTTGTGCTCTCGTGGGTCAACCCGGACGCGAAGCTCGCGCAGAAGGGATTCGACGATTACATGGTCGAGGGCCCGCTCGCCGCGCTGGATGCGGTGGCGCGCGCGACCGGTCAGCGCGAGGTCAACGTCATCGGCTATTGCCTCGGCGGCACTTTGCTCGGCGCAACCTTGGGCTATCTAGCGGCCAAAGGCGACGAGCGCGTGAAGAGCGCGACCTATTTCGTGAGCCTGCTCGACTTCTCCCAGCCGGGGGAACTGGGCGTGTTCATCGACGAACAGCAGGTCGCCAATCTCGAGAAGAAGATGAACGAGCGCGGGTATCTGGACGGCTCCGAGATGGCGGGCACCTTCAACCTGCTGCGCGCGAACGACCTTGTGTGGTCCGTCGTGGTGAACAACTACCTGATGGGCAAGGACCCGTTCCCGTTCGACCTCCTTTACTGGAACGCGGACTCGACCCGCATGCCGGCGCGCATGCACAGCTACTACTTGCGCAACATGTATCTAAAGAACCTGATGGGCGTGCCGGGGGGCATCAACCTGAAGGGCGTCATCTCCACGGTCGAGGACCACATCGCGCCGTGGAAGACGACCTACAAGGGCGCACGCTACCTCGGCGGCCCGGTGCGCTTCGTTCTCGGCGGCTCGGGCCATATCGCCGGCATCGTCAACCCGCCGGCAGCGAAGAAGTATCACTACTGGGCGAACGACGCGCTCCCGGCAAGCGCGGAGGAGTGGTTCGCCGGCGCGAAGCAGCAGCCGGGGTCATGGTGGGAAGACTGGCAGGGCTGGATCGATGCGCTCAACGGCGGCGAGAAGGTGCCGGCGCGCATTCCCGCCAACGCGCTCGAAGACGCGCCGGGCAGCTACGCCATGATGCGCCTACAGAAGTAGGTCAATTCCGCGGCTTGCGCGGTGCGCGCGAGGCGAAGCGGTCGAAGAGCCAGCCCGGCATCGGCCGCAATACAAGCGAGACGAGCGCCATCTGCCACGGAATCACCGCCAGCCGCCGGCGTGCCGCGATGGCGCGCGCGATGCGCGGCGCCGCCTCGTCGGCAGAAAGCAGAAACGGCATGTGAAATCGGTTAACGCGGGTGAGCGGTGTGTCGACATATCCCGGGCAAATGCACACTACTGAAACCCCCGAGCCGTAAAGCTCGGCGCGCAGGCTTTCGGTCCAGACGCGCGCGGCGGCTTTCGACGCGCTGTAGGCGCCGTTGCCGGCAAGCCCGCGAAAGCCGGCAACGCTCGCGATACAAGCGAGCGTGCCGCGGCCGGCGCGGCGCATGGCAGGTGCGAACGCGGCGAGCGACGCGGCCATGCCAACGACGTTCACCGCGAGGAGCTGGCGCAGCTTCGCCATGTCCTCGATGTATTCGCTACCGGTGCCGGTGGAGATGCCGGCGTTGGCGATGACGAGCTCGGGTGCGCCGAAGCGCGCCGTGAAATCGTCGGCCGCGGCGACGAGCGCGGCGTCCTCAGTCACATCCACCGGGTAAGGGACCACGGTCCCGGGCAAAGCGGTGGATGAGGCACGCCGGGCGATCAAGCCAAGGACGCTATCCGGTGATGCGTAGTACCGGGCCAGCGCCTCGCCGATACCGGACGAGGCGCCGGTGATGACGACGCGCTTCGGTCTTATTTGCCTTTCCTGACCATGTCGACCAGGTGAGACACGGTCTGCAGCAGGCCTTCGCGCGTGCCGCCCTGCTCGACGCTGACCGTATAGCGCCCGTGCACCGCCATGGCCGGCGTGCCGTCGATGGCATAGGCGGTCGTGATCTGGACGGCGCGGCGCGTCTTGCTCTGCACCGTGAACGATTTCAGCGTCTCGTTGAATTTCTTCGGATCGACGCCGTTCTTCTGCAGCCACTGCGCCAGCGCTTCGGGATTGTCGGTGCGCAGGCCCTCGCGGTGGATCGCATCGAAGAACGGCCGGTGCAGCTTGTCCAGCACGCCGAGCGCCTCGAAGGTGTAGAAGATCGCCGCGTCATGCCCCCAGCGCGCGTTGAATACCGCCGGCACGCGGCGGAACTGCACGTCGGGCGGCAATTTCTTGACCCAGCTCTCGAGCTGCGGCTCGAGGTTGTAGCAATGCGGGCAGCCGTACCAGAAGAACTCGATCACTTCGATCTTCTTGCCTTCCAGCGATACCGGCTGGGTCGGCTTGAGCTCCGAATACTTGAAACCGTCGCCCTGCGCGGCCGCGATCAGCGGCGCCGCGACGAGAAGCGCGAACAGCGCGAGGATCTTCTTCATGCCTATTGCTGCTCCTTTATCTTCACCAGGCTCGCGTCGATGCCGTTCTGCGCCAGCGCCTGGCGCACGCGGTTGATCTCCTCGACCTTGGTATACGGGCCGAGGCGCACGCGGTACCAGGTGCCCTTGTCGGGCAGGTTGGCGGGTTCCACGCTCGACTCGAAGCCGAGGATCGCGAGCCGCGCTTTCTGGTTGTCGGCATCGGCGGGATTCTGGAACGAGCCCGCCTGAATGAAATAAACGTCCTTCGGGCTTTCCTGTTGACCGCGCGCGGGCCGCGAACGTTCACGCAGCTCCTTTTCCGTGACCGGCTCCTCCTGCCCGGGCAGGATCTTGTAGAAGTCGAACTTCGGCTTCTCGCCCGCCGGCGGCGGCGCGGAAGAGCCCTGCGGCAGCCCGGCGATCGCCGGGGGCTTGCCGGCCGCCTGGTCCTTGTCGGCCTTCGTCGGCTTGGCGGTGAGGAACGGCATCGGCGTCTTGTTGAGGTAGAAGGCGACGCCAAGGGCGACCGCGAGCCCGATCAGCACGCCGACGGAGATGCCGAGCAGGAAGCCGCCCGCCGCGCGCCGGCGTGTCCTGGAAGCGCTGCTCGCTTGGGGCATTTACATCTTCTCCGGGGCGCTGACGCCAATCAGCGACAGCCCGTTGGCCAGCGTTTGGCGGACTGCGGCGCAGAGCGCGAGTCGCGCGCCGCGCAGCTCCTCGTCGTCGACGAGGATGCGCTCGGCATTATAGTAGCTGTGGAACTGCGCCGCGAGTTCGCGCAGGTAGAAGGCGATGTCGTGCGGCGCTGCCTCGAGCGCCGCTTTCGCCACGGTCTCGGGAAATTCATCCAGCAGCCGCGCGAGCGCGGCTTCGCGCTCGCCTTTCAAAAGATCGAGGCGCGCGCGTCCCAGTATGGAAGGATCGCCGCCCCACTGCGCGAACACGCTGCACACGCGCGCATGCGCGTACTGCACGTAGTACACCGGGTTCTCGTCGGTCTTCTGGCGGGCGAGGTCGACGTCGAACACGAAGTCCGAGTCCGCTTTGCGCGACACGAGGAAGAAGCGCACCGCGTCGCGCCCGACCCAATCGATGAGATCGCGCACCGTCACGTAGGAACCGGCGCGCTTGGAGATCTTCACCTCGGCGCCGCCGCGCACCACTTTCACCAGGCTGTGCAGGACGTAGTCGGGATAGTTTTTCGGGATGCCGACGCTCAGCGCCTGCAGCCCCGCCCTCACGCGCGTCACGGTGCTGTGATGGTCGGTGCCCTGCACGTCGATCACGCGCTTGAAGCCGCGCTGCCACTTGGTGAGGTGGTAGGCGACGTCCGGCACGAAGTAGGTGTAGCTGCCGTCGGATTTGCGCACCACGCGGTCCTTGTCGTCGCCGTACTCGGTGGTGCGCAGCCACAGGGCACCGTCCTTCTCGTAGGTCTTGCCGCTCGCGATGAGCGCCTTGACGACCGCATCGACCTTGCCCTCGGTGTAGAGGCTCGATTCCAGGTAGTAGACGTCGAACTTGACGCCGAAGGCCTGCAGGTCGGCGTCCTGCTCGGCGCGCAGATAGCGCACAGCGAAGGGCCGGATAGCGTCGACATCGTCGAGGTTGCCTTTGAAATCTCGAGCGATGTCCTCGATGTATTCGCCGGCATAGCCTTCGGCCGGCCAGCCGGGTTGGCCGGGACCGATGCCGCGGGCGCGTGCCTGCACCGACCAGGCGAGCTTGTCGATCTGCGCGCCCGCATCGTTGTAATAAAACTCCCGTGTCACCTTATGGCCCTGCGATTCGGCAAGCGCGGCGATCGCATCGCCGAGCGCCGCCTGGCGGCCGTGGCCGACGTGCAGCGGGCCGGTCGGGTTGGCGGAAACGAATTCCACTTGCACGGGCTCGCCGCTGCCCGACCGCGAGTGTCCGTAACGCGATTT
>VBCP01000403.1 GCA_005888925.1 Betaproteobacteria bacterium
CCCCCACGCGATCAGCAGATCGCGCACCGAGATCAGCGTTTCGCGGACGACGCGCGGCACTAGGCGGCGACTTTTTGCGTGATGGGCGCTTTAGGCAGGCGCGCTTCTCCGGGCTCGAGCACGAAGGTGAAGCTGAGCTCGTAGCCGTCGGCGACGCGGATGAAATTGCCGATGAGCGCGCGCGTCACGCCGAACTGCGAATCGGTCTCGAGGTGCGGGTCCTCGGGATCGTAGACCTGCGAGGCGATGGTCTTGTAGCCGGGCTTGTGGATCAGGAAGTGCAGGTGCGCCGGGCGCATGTTGTGGCGCCTTTGCGCCGCGAGCAGCGCGCCGGTCGGGCCATCGGTGGGCACCGGGTAGCCCGCGGGCTTGACGCTGCGGAAGCTGAACGAGCCATCGGGCTGCGTCGTGAAGATGCCGCGCAGATTCATCTCGGCCTGCGAGGGGTCCTGGTTCTCGTAGAGCCCGGCGGGCGAGGACTGCCAGACGTGCACATCGGCGCCCGCGATCGGTTTGCCTGCCTGGTCCTTCACCCAGCCGTGGAAAAGCAATGGGGCACCGCCGGTGGGCGAGCGCACGATCGATTCGCCATCCGCGCAGCGCGGGCTGTCGGCGCGGTAGAACGGGCCGAGGTTATTGGCCTGCGTCGGGCGCGTGCCGTGGGCGCCGTTGTTCATCAAGCAGATCAGGTTCGAGACGCCGAGCGCGCCGGCAAGCAGCATCGCCTCATTGTGGCTCGGCGTGGTCTGTCTTCCGATCGCGTTGATGGTGCCGATGGCGTCCTGGAACTCGCGTTCGGTGAGCTTGGCTTCGCGCACGAAGGCGTGCAGGTGCTTCACCAGCAGCGAAAGCAATTCGCGTGTGCGCGCGTTAGGCGTGCGATGCATCTCCTGCAGCACCGCCGCGGTGACGTCGTCCTGCGACTCGATGATCATCGACTTCCTCCGGGAGGAGGAAAGTCTACTTCAGCTTCTGTGCCGCCCGCCGCCTCTGTTGCCGCCGCCTTGGGCTTGGACGGGGTTTCCCATGCGGTGCTCGCTGGCGCGCGATTGCGGCGCGGGCATGCTGCGAACGACCGGCGCGCTTTGCGTAAACGCCGCGGCCCGCGCTTGCTGCACGGAGCGGAACCCGCCCTGCTGCATGGGAGGTGCCACGCTCACCGGCCGGGTGACGACTGGTGCGCTTTGCGTAAACGCCGCGCGGCGCGCTTCCTGCACGGAGCGGAATCCGCCCTGCTGCATGGTCACGGGCCGCGTGACGACCGGCGCGCTCTGGATGATCGGCATGCGCTGCGACTCGGGTACCCGGTGATAGGGCGTCACTTGCACTGTTGCCGGACGAACGAAGCGCACAGGCTGCACGATGCGCACCGGCTGGATCACGCGCGTCACGAAGACCGGGCGCGCGACCCACGGCCGCCAAAACACCGGCCGGTAAGCGGGCCACCACCAGGTGCCGTAGACGACATACGGGTCGTAATACGGCGCATAGACCACGTTCGGATAGACGGGCTGCACGACGATGGTCTGCGCCTGCTGATAAACGTACTGCTGCTCGTTGCTGCGCAGATAGCCGCTCGCCTGCGCGCGCGTGCGGAGCTGCTGGATGGTCGCGTTCACGTACGCCGACGAGCCGCTGTAGGCGTCGCCGAGATCGGCCAGCCACTGCGGGCTTTCCGCCATGCGGCTGAGGACGTCCGGATAGGCAGCCAGCGCCTTCACGCTCGGATGCCAGGAGGTCGACTCGACCGTGGCCAGGGCGGCGTCGCCCTGCAGCTGGGGATTCGCACGCGACCAGGCAGCCGCCGCGGCTACATCGTCCGGATAGAGCGAGGCGTTAAGAACGTGAGTGAGCAGCGGATCGGGATACAGCGCGATCGGCGCAAGGAGCGTATCGAGCTCGGCCTGGTTGAAGATGCGCTGGGCGTGCGCGTTCAGCGCCCCTAGGGCGATCAGTAGGCCAAGCAGGATGCGGATAGCCGTTTTCACGCTCCCAATCTAGACCTGTGCGGGCGCGGCTACTGCATCAATGTGTAACCAGATGTTGGGCACGAATACTGCAGCCCCCGCGGCATGAGACTGATCGCGGCGCTTTGCCTGATGTCCGTGGCCGCCGGGGCCTATGCCGACAAGATCACCGACGCGTACTTCCGGTCGCTCGATCTCAACGGCGACGGTTTCGTGTCGCTTTCCGAGGCCGCGGGGGATGAGGTGGTGGTGACCCGCTTCGACCGGGCGGACAAGAACCGGGATGGCAAGCTGTCACCGAAAGAGGTTGCCAACCTGAAGAACGTCAAGCTGCGCGTCGCCAAGCGCAAGGGCAAGGAAACCGAGCCCTCGGCCGCGGTGGGCGGAACGGCGCCCAAATCAGGGCTCAAGCCGGGCCGGAAGAACTGGGCTGACGGCGGCTAGCGCCGGTTTTCCCAGCAGTCGGTTGCGCACCTCCTCCAGCACCCGGTCCGCGGTGCGCGGCATGTTCTGCTTCAGCCAGATGAGCGCAGCCTGCCCGAGCGGCATCTCCGTGTGCGGGCGGTGGCTCGCCGCAAGCCGCAGCAGCATCTGCGCGAGCGGCTGGTCGAGCACTTCCTTGCTCGCGTCGCTCACCGCGTCGTTGAAGCGCGCGTAGTCGCGCGTCGGGATGAGATGCGTATGGCACCGGCACACCGCGTCGAGCGCGGCTCCGTAGGAGGCCGCCTCGAGCGGATCGATGCCGTAGGCGCAAAGCAGCGAGAAGGTCTGCAGCTTGCCGAGCTCGTTCCAGAACTCCTCGAGCCGGATCGCCGCCTGCTGCTCGCCGCGCTGCCAGAGGATATCCACCATCTCGCCGTAGACGCGCACCGCGGGATACTGCAGGCGCAGCTCGGCGATCGCGCCGCCCATCGCATGGTGAAAGGCGGCCCATTCGGGCAGGTCGTCGGTGGCGTCGAGCATGCGCAACGCCGGCGACGGATAAAGTCCCTCGCGCTCCAGTGCCAGCGCGAAGCGCGCGCGATGCTCCGGCCGCGCGATGACGATCGCGGCTTCGCCCTGCCTGAGGCCGGTGCCGAGGTATTGCGCCACGCCTTCGACCAGGAACTCGGGGTCGCTGTAGAGCTGCACCATGTGATCCTGGCAGCCGGGATGGCGCAGCAACTCGGGCCAGTCGAGGGTCGCGTCCATGCTTTCTTGCGCGCTGGGCGATGCGGATGTTAGGAGGCGCGGCGCCCAGCGTAAATCGGGAATTTCCTCACAGCGGCGTCAGCATCCTTCGACAGCGCGTACGGATCCCAACGCAGGTTCTGCGTCGCGACGATCGCTTTCACCGGCAGGTGGTCGGAAGCCGCCGCCGCGAGCGCCGAGCGGTGCGCTTTGAGCGCGAGCAGCGCCGGGCGCGGCCGCACCCAGACGCGGTCGAGCGCGAAGAGCGGCCAGCGCGACGGAAACGAGCGCTCGACCACCGAGCGGCCGAAGATCCCGTTCATCCAGCGCAGCGGCCGGCTGAGCGGCAGCCATTCGTTGATGTCGCCGAGCACGACGACGCGCTCGTGAGCCGGGGTATGGCGCAGAACGTCCAGCAGCTTCCTCACCTGCCAGCGGCGCTCGCCGCCGAAAAGACCCAGGTGCGTCACGATCACGCGCAGCTTCTGGCCGCAGACGTCGAGGTCGACGTCGAGCGCGTTGCGCGGCTCGCGCCGGCAGTAGCCGAGGGCGAGGCGCCTCACATCCAGGATTTTTCTGCGGGTGAGCAAAGCGTTGCCGAAGGGGCCGTCGTGGCGCAGCAGCGTGAGGCCCGGCACCGCCTGCAGGTCGACGCGCCCGGCGATGTAGTCGAGGCGGTAGTCGACTTCCTGCAGCCCGACCGTGTCGCAGTCGAGCTCGGCGATGACCTGGGCGATGCGCGCGGCGTCCTTGCGGCCGTCGGTGCCGACGCAGCCGTGCACGTTGTAGGAGGCGATGCGCAGGCAGCTCTCGGGCAGCTGGTCCGAGAGCGCCTGCCAGTTAGCCAGGCTGGCGGAGTGCCGGCTCATTCGCGGCGCGCTCGGCTGCGTGAATCCGGCGGCTCATGCTTGTGAACCAGCGCTTCACCGCCACGATGCCGCCCGCGAGGAGCCCGACCGCGATGCCCACCAGCCACCAGTTGACCTCGCCCGTGCCGGTGAGCGCGGTCTCGATCGCATCGCCGAAGATGGTGGTCGCGAGCGTCCCGGGAAGCAGGCCGATCGCGGTGCCGAGCGCCACGTGCCACAGGCGCATGTGGATCGCGCCGGCCACGATGCTCTCGACCACGAAGGGCGCGAGCGGCACCAGGCGCAGGAGCGTCATCGCGAGCAGGCCGTACTTCTTCAGCACCTCGATCATGCGATCGAGCTTGGGCCCGGCGAGCCGCCTGACCGTATCCCGCCGCATGCGCCGGCCGATGTAGTACGTAACGATCGAGGACGCGACTATGCCCGTCAGCGCATAGACGAAGCCCATCCAGGGGCCGAAGGCGATGACGGCGGCGAGCGTGATCAGCGGCCGCGGGAACATCACCATGCAGGCCGGCGTGTAGGACGCCATCACCAGGAGCGGCGCCCACCAGCGGCTGCCGAAGTCCTTGGCCCAGCCGATCACTATGTCGGCGCTCACGGTATGGGCGAGCGGGCTCCACCGCCACAGGGCTGTCAGACCAAGCACCAGTAAAGCAACGAGCGCGAGCTTTACCCACGCGGGCTTCTCGGGCTCGGGCTCGCCCTCGTGGTGGCGGTCGAGCAGGAGCTCATCCAGCGCGATCGGCTCGTCGGGGTCGGCGACCGCGGCGACGTTGACCACCGCATCGGACCATGCGGGCAGCCCGTCGAGCTCGCGCATCGAGCGTCCGTCGTGCGCCAGCACCTTGATCGCGCCGTGCAGGCTGCCGGTGCGCTCAATCTCGACGCGCACCTTCTCGAGCGGCACGCCGAGGTGCTCGGCGAGCATCCGGTCCCTGAACCTGCGGATGGCGTTCGCCACCTGCGGCCGGCCGCGCGCTTCGATGGCGATGTCGGCCTCGGTGTCGAGGCCGAGCGAGCGGTTGCAGAGGTTGGAGCTGCCGATGCGCAGCACCCGGTCGTCGACCACCATCATCTTCGAGTGCACGTCGACGCAGCAGCCCTCGGGAAGCCCGGGCACGTGCGGGTAATAGACGTGGAAGCGGCCGTGGCGGTCGGCCTTGCGCAGCCGCTCGATCAGGCGCGTGCGCAGCACGTGCATGGTGTGCTCCTCCAACCAGCCGTGCGACAGCAGGCGCAGCACCACCACGATCTCGGGTCCGTCGGGCTCGGCGAGCCGCTTTTCCAGCGCCGCCGCTATGCGCGGCGCGGTGAAGTATTGGTTCTCTATGTAGAGCGTGTTCCTGGCGGCCGCGATCATGTCCAGGTAGAGCTTCTCGACCTCGCGCACCGCGGGCTGCTCGGCGCGCGGCGGCGCGGTGCGCGCGATGCCGACCTCGACGCCCTGCAGGTCCGGCGGGAAGCTCGCCGGCCACGGGTCGTTGTCGCCGATGCCGCGGAAGGTCACGGGCTTCATCTTCTGGCCGGTCGCGGCGAGCCAGCGCTCGCGCGTCAATGACGCAAGCTGGCGCGCCGCTTCGCCGTCGAGGGCGACCATCAGGTCGTGGAACGGGGGGTACGGCTTGCCATGCGCCACGCGCCGCGGATCCTCGGCGGCGTGCTCGGGCGTATCCCAGCGGCGCACGGTGAAATCGATGCCGCCGATGAAGGCCACCGTGTCGTCGATCACCACGATCTTCTGGTGCTGGCAGCCGGCGACCGGGTGCGTGTCGTCGTAGCGCAGGTGCACGCGCCGCGCCGGGGTCCAGCCGAAGCCGTAGAGCGGCGGGAATTCCCGGTCGGCGCCGAACACCATCGGGTAGTCCCAGTTGAGGACATGCACGTGCAGCGAGTGGCGGCGCTGCACCAGCCAGTTCAGGAACTCACCAAGCAGCGCAGGGGGCCCATCCGGCTCCACCGGATCGAAGTGCAGGCGCGTCTGGCTGTTGAAGTCCCAGGCGAGGATGGTGATCGAGCGCTTGGCGCGCAACGCCGCGTCGTAGAACGCCTTGAAGTAATCGGCGGCGTCGACCAGGAAGGCGACGCGCTCGGCGCGCGCCACCGCCCAGCAGTTGTAGCCCGGCCGCAGCAGCGACAGCGTGCCGTGCGTCGCCTGGACCTTGGCGGCGGCGGAGGCGCCGCCGTCATTCCCGCGGCGCCGCATGCCGCGGTCGAGGTAGAGCACGCTGCCCATTTACCTAACGCGCGCGAAGTCCGGCCTCGGGAGCCGCCGTGGCGCCGGGGGTTGCAGGCGCGCTGTTCGCGCCGGTGGTGACACCGGGCACCGCGGTCGGCGGCGTGTCGCTCATGCCGCGCGGGAACGGGCTGTCGCTCGTGTTGCTGCGGATGCCCGCGGTGCCGCCCGCCGCGGCGGTGCCCGCGGCTGCCGCGCCGAATGTGCCCTGGACGGATACCGCCGGGCTCTGCTGCGCGGCCGTATTGGTGCCGAGGGGCGTGGTGGTGGCGATGACGCCATTCACCTGCGTGGTGCCGAGCGCCGTCGGCAGCGCGCCGCCGGTGAGCGCGATGGCGAGCTGCTGTGCCGTCGGCGTCGCGATGCCGCGCTGGATCAGCGACTGGCGCACTGCGTGCCGGTGCTCAGCGTGACGAGCGTGCCGGAAGCGAGCCCATTCACCAGGTTCTGGAAATTGGCGTCGCCGCCGGCAAAGGCAACGAGCTGCGGCGCGAGGCGCTGCACCTCGAGCGCCGGCGAAACCTGGGTTGGCGCGGGCAGCGTTTGCGTCTGCACCGCTTGGGCGAGCGCGTTGGTGCTGAGGGCGAGAGCGGCGACAAGGAGGAGTGATCTCATGGCAGTTACCTCGGAAGTAGGCCCGGCAGCTGATAGACGCCGTTGATCGTGGTGAGAGTGCCGCCGACCAGCGCGGTACGGATCTGGTCTTCGGATGGATTGAGGATGCCGAGCGCGGCGAGCTCGCGCAGCGCCGCCTCGCGCGCCTGCACCGGCGCGGCGGGCGCGCTGCCGCCGGCTGCCGCGGAGCCGTAACCCGGCACCGCGCTTGTTACCGCGCTTGTTACCGCGCTTGTTACCGGAGAGCCGGCGGTGACGATCTGGCTGGTAATGCTGGCTGGAATCCCCGCCACGCTGAGCAGCCCCTGCGCCCAGACACGCCCCATCGTGACGTCGAGCGGCCCGCCCGCGAGCATGCGCGCGATCTGCTCGGCGCTCGGCTGCGCGACGCCGAGCGCCGCGAGCTCCTCTCGCGCGCGATCGACATACGCCGCGGTCTCCGCCGCATCCAGCCGCACCGACGGGCGGAAGCTGGTCACCTGCAGCATGCCGGTGGTGAGCGGCGTGATGAGCGTGGCCTCGCCGCCGTTCATCAGCCCGGCGAGCAGATTTTGCAAATTGGGATCGGCGTACTGCGCGTGTGCGGAACTGACGCCGAGCGCAACCACGGCCGCGGCAAGGAGGCGGGCCAACATACCCCCCGGCTTGCAATCTACATGCCGCAGTTCCGGACGTCCGGAACTAGATTTTAAGCAAGCGTTTTGCGTTGCCGCTCAGGATCTTCTCGCGATCGTCGGGCCCGAGCGGCACCTGGTCCATCCATCGCACGCCGGGCGGATTGGGCACGAAGGGATAGTCGACCGAGAACAGGATCCGATCGGCGCCCATCTCGAGCACGCAGCAGATGAGCGCCGGGGTCGAGAAGTTGCCGCTGGTGGTGATCCAGAAATGCTCGCGGAAGGTCTCGCGGAACGGCGTCGCGCGATTGCCCTGTCGCCCGAGTGCCATGTCGATGCGCCAGAGCGAGAACGGCAGCGATTCGCCGAGGTGGCCCATGATGATCTTCAGCCCGGGATAGGCATCGAAGACTCCCGACAGGACGAGGCGTATTCCCTGCGTCGCGGTTTCCACGGTAAATCCCCAGGCCGCTGAAACCAGGCTGGGAAATTCCTTGAGGTAGTCGCGGTAGTAGGCTTCGACCACCGCCGGGTGCGGCGGCGCCGGGTGGATGTAGATCGGCACGTCGAGCGAGCGCGCGCGCTCGAAGATCGGCCAGAACTGGCGCTCGTCGATGAATTTTCCGTTCGTCAGGCCGTGGATCATCGCGCCCTTGAAGCCGAGCTTCGTCACCGCGCGCTCGAGCTCGTCGGCCGCGGCCTTGGGATTCGCCGTCGGCAGCGCGGCGAACGCTTCGAACCGCCCTTTGGACGCCAGGACCTTTTCGCGCAGCCGGTCATTGGCTTCTCTTGCCACCGCAGGAGCGACTTCCGCATCGAGGCGCTGCGTTGAGGGCGCGCTGTGCGAGAGCACCTGGATGTCGATGCCGGCTTCGTCCATCTCGCGCAGCCGCAGCGCGCCGACGTCGTTCAGCCGCTCGCGCAGCGCGGCGTCGCGCGCCTCCGGGCCGCCTTCCTTGAAATGGCGCGCGACCTCGGGGTCGAGATAGTGCTCTTCGAGTGCGATGACCTGCGGTTTGCCCATCGGGGTCAGACCCCTGCTCGAGTCTTATGACCCGCGCATATTAAGCGAGCGAAGGAACTGGGCGCAGCACCGGTGTGAACAGGGGTCTGACCCCCGATTCACATCCCGCTTGGCAGCTTCAGTGCTCGCTCCAGCGCGCGCGGGCGCGGCTCATGACTTTCTCGGCGGTGCGCGGCATGTTGTCCTTCAGCCAGAAGAGCATCGCCTGTCCGGGCGGCATCTGCGCCGAGGGGCGGTGCGCGAGCGACAGCGCGTGCAGCATGCGCGCTTGCTGCGTGTCGAGCACCTCCGCGACGGCGCCGCTCACCGCCTCCTCGAAGCCTTCCTCGTCGAACGCCGGGTGCACGTGCGTGTGCGCCGCGCACAGCGCCTGCAGCGAGCCGTCGTAGGCCTGCCCCTCGAGGCTGTCGATCGGGCAGGCGCAGAGCAGCGTGAAGTCGTGCACGTTGAGCAGCGGCTGCCAGTAGCGCTCGACCAGACGCGCGTTTGCGCGATCGCCGTCGCGCCACAGCGCATCGGTGAGCTCGCTGAACACCCGCACGCGCTCGTAGCGCGCCCGCGCGAGCGCGAGCGCGCTGCTGGTCACCTCGTTGAAGCGCTGCCGGTGGGCGAGGCTCGCGCGCAGGAGATGCGTGCCGAGGAGCCGCAGCTGCCCGCGCAGCACGTGCCCATGCGCGTCGACGCCGGCGATCCGCAGGCGATCGAGCAGCAGGTCCCAGCGCGGCGTCGAGCCGATGACGAGCACCCCTTCTTCCAGGCGCAGCCCGGCGGCGACGAAGTCGGCCAGCGCGTCGAGGAGGCAGGCCTCTTCCTGGTAGAGCTGCAGCACGTGCTCCATGCCACGGACAGTAGGGCGAGCAGTGTGTCAGCGCTACCGCAATTGGCGCGCGCCTGTCGCCAAGCCGCTACATGCGGAAAGGAAAACCGTGACGGCGGTACTGGATCATGAGCCAGCCGCCGAGCATCCCGCCCAGGTGCGCGAAGTGCGCGACGCCCGCGGCGGTCTGGGTGATGCCGAGAAACAGCTCGAGCGCGGCGAAGCCGAACACGAACACCCGCGCCGGCAGCGGGATCGGCGGGAAGAGCAGCAGCACGCGCCGGTGCGGGAAATAGATGCCGAAGTCGAGCAACAGGCCGTAGATGCCGCCCGAGGCGCCGACCATCGGCACGGGCGCGAGGCCCATCGCTGCCGTGACGACGAGATGGCAGATCGCGGCGCTCACCACCGCGGCGAAGTAGTAGAGCGCGTAGAAGCGCGCGCCGAACAGGCGCTCGATCTCGCCGCCGAACATGTAGAGCGCGAGCATGTTGAAGAAGATGTGCGCGACGTTGGCGTGCAGGAAGCTGTAGGTGACCAGCTGCCAGGGCTCGAAGCGCGACTCGAAGCTGCCCGGCGGCCAGAGCGCGAATGCGTCCACGTTCAGCATGCCGCTCGCCTCGAGCGCATAGACCGCGACGTTGGCAATCAGCAGCCACTGCGTGACCGGCGGCACGCTATTCCACTTTCGCGCCGGAATCGCGGACCAGCTTCTCCCAGTAGGGCGCCTCGGCCTTGATCTCGGCCTCGAACGCCGCCGGCGATGCCGAGGGCGTCGCATCCATGCCCTGCAGCGCGATCTTGTCGCGCACCTCGCCCTTGGCGAGGCCTTTCAGCATCGCGGCGTGCAGGCGCTGGATCGCCGCGGGCGGCGTTCCCGCCGGCACGAAGAGGCCGAACCAGAACGTGAAGTCGTAGCCGGGCAGCCCGGCCTTTTCCGCGCCCGGGATGCCGGGAATCGCGGGCGAGGCATCCCTGGACGAAACGGCCAATGCGCGCAGGCGCCCGGCGCGCACGAAGCCCATTACCGTCGGCGCGGTGGCGAAGTTGACCTGCGTGTCGCCGGCGAGCAGCGACTGCGTCGCCGGACCCCCGCCCTTGAACTGCACGTGCGTGAACTTGATGCCGGCGACCGATTCGAACAGCACCGCGGCGAGGTGCGGCGCCGAGCCGTAGCCCGCGGAGGCGTGGAACAGCTTGCCCGGATTCGCCTTGGCGTAGGCGATCAGCTCCTTCAGGTCCTTCACCGGCAGATCGCGCACGCAGACCAGCGTCGGCCCGGTGGCGATGCGCGTCACCGCGGCGAAGAGCTCGTCGGCCGCGGCCTTGGGATTCGCCGTCGGCAGCGCGGCGAACGCTTCGAACCGCCCTTTGGACGCCAGGACCTTTTCGCGCAGCCGGTCATTGGCTTCTCTTGCCACCGCAGGAGCGACTTCCGCATCGAGGCGCTGCGTTGAGGGCGCGCTGTGCGAGAGCACCTGGATGTCGATGCCGGCTTCGTCCATCTCGCGCAGCCGCAGCGCGCCGACGTCGTTCAGCCGCTCGCGCAGCGCGGCGTCGCGCGCCTCCGGGCCGCCTTCCTTGAAATGGCGCGCGACCTCGGGGTCGAGATAGTGCTCTTCGAGTGCGATGACCTGCGGTTTGCCCATCGGGGTCAGACCCCTGCTCGAGTCTTATGACCCGCGCATATTAAGCGAGCGAAGGAACTGGGCGCAGCACCGGTGTGAACAGGGGTCTGACCCCCGATTCACATCCCGCTTGGCAGCTTCAGTGCTCGCTCCAGCGCGCGCGGGCGCGGCTCATGACTTTCTCGGCGGTGCGCGGCATGTTGTCCTTCAGCCAGAAGAGCATCGCCTGTCCGGGCGGCATCTGCGCCGAGGGGCGGTGCGCGAGCGACAGCGCGTGCAGCATGCGCGCTTGCTGCGTGTCGAGCACCTCGGCGACGGCGCCGCTCACCGCCTCCTCGAAGCCTTCCTCGTCGAACGCCGGGTGCACGTGCGTGTGCGCCGCGCACAGCGCCTGCAGCGAGCCGTCGTAGGCCTGCCCCTCGAGGCTGTCGATCGGGCAGGCGCAGAGCAGCGTGAAGTCGTGCACGTTGAGCAGCGGCTGCCAGTAGCGCTCGACCAGACGCGCGTTTGCGCGATCGCCGTCGCGCCACAGCGCATCGGTGAGCTCGCTGAACACCCGCACGCGCTCGTAGCGCGCCCGCGCGAGCGCGAGCGCGCTGCTGGTCACCTCGTTGAAGCGCTGCCGGTTGGCGAGGCTCGCGCGCAGGAGATGCGTGCCGAGGAGCCGCAGCTGCCCGCGCAGCACGTGCCCATGCGCGTCGACGCCGGCGATCCGCAGGCGATCGAGCAGCAGGTCCCAGCGCGGCGTCGAGCCGATGACGAGCACCCCTTCTTCCAGGCGCAGCCCGGCGGCGACGAAGTCGGCCAGCGCGTCGAGGAGGCAGGCCTCTTCCTGGTAGAGCTGCAGCACGTGCTCCATGCCACGGACAGTAGGGCGAGCAGTGTGTCAGCGCTACCGCAATTGGCGCGCGCCTGTCGCCAAGCCGCTACATGCGGAAAGGAAAACCGTGACGGCGGTACTGGATCATGAGCCAGCCGCCGAGCATCCCGCCCAGGTGCGCGAAGTGCGCGACGCCCGCGGCGGTCTGGGTGATGCCGAGAAACAGCTCGAGCGCGGCGAAGCCGAACACGAACACCCGCGCCGGCAGCGGGATCGGCGGGAAGAGCAGCAGCACGCGCCGGTGCGGGAAATAGATGCCGAAGGCGAGCAACAGGCCGTAGATGCCGCCCGAGGCGCCGACCATCGGCACGGGCGCGAGGCCCATCGCTGCCGTGACGACGAGATGGCAGATCGCGGCGCTCACCACCGCGGCGAAGTAGTAGAGCGCGTAGAAGCGCGCGCCGAACAGGCGCTCGATCTCGCCGCCGAACATGTAGAGCGCGAGCATGTTGAAGAAGATGTGCGCGACGTTGGCGTGCAGGAAGCTGTAGGTGACCAGCTGCCAGGGCTCGAAGCGCGACTCGAAGCTGCCCGGCGGCCAGAGCGCGAATGCGTCCACGTTCAGCATGCCGCTCGCCTCGAGCGCATAGACCGCGACGTTGGCAATCAGCAGCCACTGCGTGACCGGCGGCACGCTATTCCACTTTCGCGCCGGAATCGCGGACCAGCTTCTCCCAGTAGGGCGCCTCGGCCTTGATCTCGGCCTCGAACGCCGCCGGCGATGCCGAGGGCGTCGCATCCATGCCCTGCAGCGCGATCTTGTCGCGCACCTCGCCCTTGGCGAGGCCTTTCAGCATCGCGGCGTGCAGGCGCTGGATCGCCGCGGGCGGCGTTCCCGCCGGCACGAAGAGGCCGAACCAGAACGTGAAGTCGTAGCCGGGCAGCCCGGCCTTTTCCGCGCCCGGGATGCCGGGAATCGCGGGCGAGGCATCCCTGGACGAAACGGCCAATGCGCGCAGGCGCCCGGCGCGCACGAAGCCCATTACCGTCGGCGCGGTGGCGAAGTTGACCTGTGTGTCGCCGGCGAGCAGCGACTGCGTCGCCGGACCCCCGCCCTTGAACTGCACGTGCGTGAACTTGATGCCGGCGACCGATTCGAACAGCACCGCGGCGAGGTGCGGCGCCGAGCCGTAGCCCGCCGAGGCGTGGAACAGCTTGCCCGGATTCGCCTTGGCGTAGGCGATCAGCTCCTTCAGGTCCTTCACCGGCAGATCGCGCACGCAGACCAGCGTCGGCCCGGTGGCGATGCGCGTCACCGCGGCGAAATCCTTGTCCGGGTCGTAGGTGAGGGTCGGATACGTGGCGCGGTTGATCGCCATGTGCGTGGTGTTCAGGACGGTGTAGCCGTCGTTGGGCGAGCGCGCGACGAACTCGTGCGCGATGTTGCCGGCCGCGCCGGGCTTGTTCTCCACCACCACCGCCACGCGCAGGTCTTTCCCCAGCTCGTCGGCCGCAAGGCGCGTGAGGAAGTCGCCCGAGCCGCCGGGCGGATAGCCCACCACGATCTTCAGCGGCTTGTTCGGATATGCCTGCCCCAGCGCCACCGCGGAGAAGGCGCACGCTGCCACTAGAACAAGGAGTCTCATCGTTTCCTCAACTGATCGAGCACGCGATCCGGATAATCGCTCGCGATCCCGTCGACGCCCATGTCGATCATGCGCGCGATGTC
>VBCP01000404.1 GCA_005888925.1 Betaproteobacteria bacterium
GCGCCGGTGCAGGGTGCAGCGGTTATCCCAGATCATGAGATCGCCGACCTTCCATTGCTGGCGGAATGCGAAGCGAGGCTGCGTCGCATGCGCCCACAGCGCATCGAGCAGCGCCTCGCTCTCCTCGAGCTCCAGCCCGACGATGTAGCTGTTGCGCCGCCGGCCGAGGAACAGGCACTTGCGCCCGGTTTCCGGATGCGTGCGCACCAGCCCGTGGCGTGCGCCGGGAGCGCGGCGCGGATCGGTCACGTCGTCGTAGCCTTTGCGCTTGAAGCCGGCGCTGTTGTAGGTGGCGTCGTGGATCGCCTTCAGTCCCTCGATGCGTTTCTTCATGTCCGCCGGCAGGGCTTCGTAAGCGAGGTACATATTGGCCCAGTAAGTGTCGCCGCCCTCGGCAGGCAACTCCAGCGCGTACAGCAGCGCGGCGCTGGGCGGGGTATCGCTGTAAGTCATGTCGGAATGCCAGATCGCCTCGCCATCCCCGAGGCCTCCGATCGGGGTGCCGCCTTCCTTGACGTTCGAGATCACGTTCATCTCCGGGTGTTGCGGCAGGAAGGGCTTGCCGTAGGGATTCGGGCCGGGCGGATCGAGCTCGCCGAAGAGCTGGCTGAACTGGAGCATTTGCGGATCGCTTAGCGTCTGGCCGCGGAAGCGGATCACCAGGTTGTCGAGCCAGGCTTTGCGTATGGCCGCGAACGTATCCGCGGCGATGGGTTTGGACACGTCGACGCCGCTCACTTCGGCTCCGAGCGCTTCGCCGATTCTAGTTATGGAGATCGCGGACATGGGTTCCCCTCATGAAGGGAAATTCTACAAGCACAGTGAAGGGAAAAATGGAAGGGCGATGCGCTACCGAACCAGATCTATGATCTCAGCGCCATAGGCTTCGAGCTTTCTTGCGCCTACGCCGGAGATGCCGCGCAGGCCGTCGAGTGACGACGGGCGCGCGCGGGCGATCTCCCTCAGCGTGGCGTCGTGAAAAATCACATAGGCTGGCACGCCGTGCCGGCGCGCGGCTTCCAGGCGCCAGGCGCGCAGCCGCTCGAATAACTCCTGTGCTTGCACCGAAAGATCGGCCACGCCTGCCGCGGCTCTTGCCCGGCGCGCGCTTCGTTTCCCCTCGCGCCATGCGCGCAGCGCCACGCTGCGCTCGCCTTTCAGCACCGCCCGGCTCTCGGCCGTGAGCCTTAGCGCGCCGTACGCGTCGTGGTCGACTTCGAGCAGGCCAAGCGCGATGCACTGGCGCGCGATGGCACGCCATTCGCGCTCGCTGCGTTCCCGGCCGATGCCGAAGGTGCTCAGCTGGTGGTGGTTGCGCTGCGTGGCTTTATCGGTGGCTTCGCCGCGCAGCACGTCGATCACGTGCAGCGCGCCGAAGCGCTGGCCGGTGCGGTACACGCAGGAGAGCAGTTGCTGCGCGGGCAGCGTGCCATCGAAGGTCGCGGGCGGATCGAGGCAGGTGTCGCAGTTGCCGCACGGCGCGGCGGCCTCGCCGAAATAGCCGAGCAGCCGCACGCGGCGGCATTCCGCGGTCTCGCAAAGCCCGAGCATCGCGTCGAGCTTGCTTGCCTGGATGCGCTTTTGCGCCTCGCCCGCCTCCGACTCCTGGATCATGCGGCGAAGCTGCACCACGTCCTGCAGGCCGTAGGCCATCCAGGCGTCCGCGGGCAGCCCATCGCGGCCGGCGCGCCCGGTTTCCTGGTAATAGCCTTCAATGCTCTTCGGCAGGTCGAGGTGCGCGACGAAGCGCACGTCGGGCTTGTCGATGCCCATGCCAAACGCGATGGTCGCCACCATCACCAGGCCGTCCTCGCGCTGAAAGCGCTCCTGGTGGCGCCGGCGCGTCTCGCCGTCCATGCCCGCGTGGTACGCCATGGCGGCAATCCCCTGGGATTGCAGAAAGGCCGCGGTCTCCTCCACCTTCTTGCGCGAAAGGCAATAGACGATGCCAGCCTCGCCTGCGTGTTCGGCGCGGACGAAATCGACGAGCTGCCTGCGGGCATCGTCCTTCTCGACGATGCGGTAGCGGATGTTGGGCCGGTCGAAGCTCGACACGAACACGCGCGCCTCGCCGAGCTCCAGGCGCTGCAGGATCTCGGCGCGCGTCTGCGCGTCGGCGGTCGCCGTCAGCGCGATGCGCGGCACCGCGGGAAAGCGCTCCTGCAGCACCGAGAGCTGCAGATATTCCGGCCGGAAGTCGTGGCCCCATTGCGATACGCAGTGCGCCTCGTCGATCGCCAGGAGCGCAAGCCGGCTCGCCGCCAGCAGATCGAGGCAGCGCGGCGTCAGCAGCCGCTCGGGCGCCACATAAAGCAGGTCGAGGTCACCCGCGAGCAGGCGCTTCTCGATTGCATCCGACTCATCCCACGACAGCGTCGAGTTCAGCACCGAGGCCTTGATGCCGGCCTCGAGCAGGCCTGCGACCTGGTCGCAGGCCTGCTCCACGCCCACGCCGTCTCGCAGCAGCGCGGGAATCTGATAGCACAGCGACTTGCCGCTCCCCGTCGGCATCAGCACGAGCGCATCGCCGCCGCCGGCCAGATGCGCGATCACCTCGGCCTGATGCCCGCGGAACGCGGGATAGCCGAAAACTTCGTTGAGAACCGCGAGCGCCTGGTTATTTAATGCAGGATCCACTGTGCGCCTTCGGGTGCGCCTGTTCCATCAATTCTGCAGTATCGGGCTCGACGTCGAAGGCGCATGAAGCACCGGGTATTAAACTGCACGTGAGAAATCTGATGAACCTGAACGGCAAACGGATCGCGGTGGGTGGTTTCCTGCACGAAACCAACACTTTCCAGGAACAGAAAACCACCTACGCGGACTTTGCCGAGGCCGGCGATCGGCTCGAGCGCTTCAGCGGCTTGAACACCTCGATCGCCGGGGCGCTCGAAGTGCTCAAACCTACCGGGGCCACCCTGGTTCCCCTGCCCTGGACCTCGGCCACTCCGTCGGGCTATGTCACGGAGGATGCGTTCGAGCGCATTGCCGCAATGTTTGTCGAGGACCTGCGTGCCGCGCTTCCAGTCGACGGCGTCTTTCTCAGCCTCCACGGCGCGATGGTCGCGGAGCACTGTGAGGATCCCGAGGGCGAGCTCCTCGCGCGCATCCGCGGGCTGGTCGGGCCGGCCGTGCCGATCGTCGCGAGCCTGGACCTGCACTCGAACACCACGCGGCGGATGTTCGATCTGACCGATGCGATGGTCGCCTACACCACCTATCCGCACGTGGACATG
>VBCP01000405.1 GCA_005888925.1 Betaproteobacteria bacterium
TCAGGCGCGCGCAAGGTGTTCTTCGCCTCCGCGGCGCCGCCGGTGCGCTTCCCCAACGTTTACGGCATCGACATGCCGACCCGCGCCGAGCTGATCGCGGCACACCGCAGCGAGGATGAGGTCGGCGGCGAGATCGGCGCCGATGCGCTCATCTACCAGGATCTCGACCAGCTGAAGGACGCGGTACGCTGCGCCAACCCGCGCCTCGCCAACTTCGAGACGTCCTGCTTCGACGGGGTCTACGTCACCGGCGACGTCACCAGCGACTACCTGCGCGCCATCGAGCTGCAGCGCGACGCGACGCGCGACTCGGTCGAGGACGACAGCGCCCAACTGGATTTGAATCTCGCCGCATAGCGTATAATTTCTCTTTCGCGCCGATTTGAGCCACAGCTTGCGGGCGCGTAACAAATACCGCTAAAGCGTGCCGAAAAGAACCCGGTCCGCCATAGCGCTACGAGGCCGGGTTTTTTTATGACCGAACGAGCCACACTGGGCGTGCGCGCCGGGCAGCGGCGCACCGAGTTCCACGAGCACTCCGAGGCGCTGTTCCTCACCTCGAGCTTCGTCTTCGACACGGCCGAGCAGGCCGCGGCGCGCTTCACCGGCGGCGAGGAAGGCTTCGTCTACTCGCGCTTCACCAACCCGACGGTAGCGATGCTGCAGGACCGGCTCGCGGCGCTCGAAGGCGCCGAGGCCTGCGTCGCCACGGCCTCGGGCATGTCGGCGATCCTCGCCACCGTGATGAGCTTCCTCAAGGCGGGAGACCACATCGTGTGCTCGAGCGCGGTGTTCGGCGCCACCGTGCAACTGCTCAACAATTATTTCGGTCGCTTCGGCGTAGCGACCAGCTTCGTCTCGCCGACCCGCGTCGAGGAGTGGCGCCGCGCGGCACGCCCGAGCACCAAGCTGTTCTTCGTGGAGACTCCGTCCAACCCGCTTACCGAGGTGTCGGACATTCCGGGGCTCGCCGCGGTGGCGAAGCAGGCCGGGGCGCTGCTCGCCGTCGACAACGTGTTCTGCACCCCGGTGCTGCAGCGGCCGCTCGAGCTCGGCGCCGATCTCGTGATCCACTCGGCGACCAAGCATCTCGATGGCCAGGGCCGGGTGCTGGGCGGCGCGGTGCTCGGATCCACCAAGCTGGTGATGGAGCACGTGTTCCCGTTCCTGCGCACGGCGGGTCCGTCACTCTCGCCCTTCAATGCCTGGGTCATCCTCAAGGGACTCGAAACCCTCGAGCTGCGCATGCAGGCGCATTCGGTTGCCGCGCTCGAGCTCGCGCGCTGGCTCGAAGGACACCGGGCCGTGGCCCGCGTGTTCTATCCGGGATTGGAATCGCATCCGCAGCGCGCCCTCGCCAGGCGCCAGCAGAAGGCGGGCGGTGCCGTGCTCTCCTTTGAGCTCAAGGGCGGACGCGAGGCGGCGTGGCGCGTCATCGACAGCACGCGGCTGATTTCCATCACCGCCAATCTCGGCGACGTGAAGACCACCATCACCCATCCTGCAACCACCACGCACGGGCGCATTTCCCCCGAGGCGCGCGCGGCCGCGGGGATTACCGATGGGCTGGTGCGCATCGCGGTCGGCCTCGAGGCCCTCAGCGACATAAAGGCGGATCTGGAGCGCGGGTTAAGCTAGCGGCGTGCACCGCGCCGCGCAGCTAGCGCTCCTCGCGGCCGTCTATTTCGCGGCGGCCAAGCTGTCGCTGCTCGTGGCGATCCCGCCCGGCTATGCCACGGCGATCTGGCCGCCCTCGGGGATCGCGCTCGCGGCGCTGCTTCTCTGGGGCAACCTCCTCTGGCCGGGCGTATGGCTCGGCAGCTTTGCCGCCAATCTGACCGTCGAAGGCGCGCTCCTCGCCTCGACGGTGATCGCCACCGGAAGCAGCCTGCAGGCCTTCGCCATCGCCACGCTGGTGCGGCGCCATCTCGGCGTGCCGCGGCGCTTCGTGCGCGTGCAAGAGGTGCTGATGTTCGTCGGCCTCATCGCCGGCGGCGCCATCATCGCCCCGACCGTTGCGCTGCTGCCGCTCGCGACCATCTATCCGCTGCAGGTGCCCGATCTCGCCTCGAACTGGTGGACCTGGTGGCAAGGCGATGCCTGCGGCATGCTGATCTTCGCGCCGCTGGTGCTGAGCTGGACGGTGCGCGGCATCGCCTGGCCGAGGCAAAAGCTCGTGGAAGCCGTGATCTTCGCCGCGCTGCTGTTCGCCGCGGGCGAGGTGGTCTTCAGCGCCGGCTTCGGCCGCACGTTCGTGATGGTGCCGTTCATCGTCTGGGCGGCATTCCGCTTCGGCCAGCGCGAAGTCACCACGACGAGCGCCGCGATCTGCGCGATGGCGCTCTGGTACACGCTGCGCGGCGACACCGGCCCGTTCGCCGACCTGCCGCGCAACGAGATGCTGCTGCTGCTCCTCATTTTCGTCAGCACGGTGGTCGTGACGGGGCTCATGCTGTGCGCGGTTCTCGCGCAGCTCGAAGCGGCGCGCGACGAGCTCGAGCTGCGGGTGCTCGAGCGCACGCGCCTGCTCGCCGACAGCGAGCGGCGCTTCCGCCTGATGGTGGAAAGCGTGGTCGACTACGCCATCTTCATGCTCGATGCCGGAGGGCGCGTGGCGAGCTGGAACGCCGGCGCCCAGCGCATCAAGGGATACGCCGCGAGCGAGATCATCGGCGAGCATTTCTCGCGCTTCTATCCGCGCGAGGAGATCGAGCGCGGCAAGCCGCAGTGGGAGCTCCAGCTCGCCTCGCGCGAGGGCCGCTTCGAGGAGGAGGGCTGGCGCCTGCGCAAGGACGGCTCGAGCTTCTGGGCGGGCGTCGTCATCACCGCGGTGCGCGACGACACCGGCCGGCTGCTCGGCTTCGCCAAGGTGACGCGCGATCTCACCGAGCGGAAGCGCGTCGAGGTCGAACTGGTGCGCGCCAAGGTCGAGGCCGAGCGCGCGAGCGAATCGAAATCGCAGTTCCTCGCCAACATGTCGCACGAGCTGCGCACGCCGCTCAACAGCCTCCTGATCCTCGCGCGCCTGCTCGCGGACAACACCGGCGGCAACCTGAACGACAAGCAGGTGCGCTTCGCGCAGACGATCTACGCGTCGGGGATGGATCTGCTCGCGCTGATCAACGATCTGCTCGATCTGGCGAAGATCGAATCTGGCGCGATCACGGCATTGCACGTTGCGCCGGCGCCTCTGGAAGAGCTGCGCGCCGAGCTCGAGCGCACGTTCCGCCAGATGGCGCAGGAGAAAGGCCTGCAGTTCGCGATCGAGATCGCGCCGGGACTGCCGGCGAGCGTGCGCACCGATGCGACGCGCCTCAAGCAGATCCTGAAGAACCTGCTCGCCAACGCATTCAAGTTCACGCAGCAGGGTGTCGTGCGCCTGCGCATCACGCCGCGCGCGCCACGCTCGGTGGCGTTTTCGGTGAACGATACCGGCATCGGCATTGCGCCCGACAAGCAGAGAATCATCTTCGAGGCGTTCCAGCAGGCCGACGGCACCACCAGCCGGAGGTACGGCGGCACCGGGCTCGGGCTGTCGATCAGCCGCGAGCTGACGCGGCTACTCGGCGGCGAGCTCGAGCTCGCGAGCGAGCCAGGCAAGGGCAGCACCTTTACGCTCGTATTGCCGCTCTCCGACGAGCGGACTGCCGCGCCTGCATGACGCTCGAGGCGGTAAAGCCGCCGCCGAGTGCGGCATACAGCGCGAAGAGCGAACGTCCGGAAAGATAGGCCTCAAAGCCGGGACGAAAACGCGGGCTCACCACGAAATAGTCGACCACATACGCTGCTGCTGCGGTGGCCGCGCCGGCGGCCAAGGCGTGCGGCACGCCGCGACGCGCTCGCTGGGCCAGCAGCGCCTCGTAGAACGCGGCCCACCAGATTGACGCTGCCGTGTGGATGGCAAAGCCGAGCGCGGTGTTGCGCCCGCCGTTGCCGTCATGCGCGGGCGGCGCACCGCCATCGAGGATGTGCGTGACCGCGTTCATCGGGCGCGCCGCGTGCCCGTTTTCCAACCGGCTGCAGACGCCGATGCCGCGGATGATCTTTCCGGTGCCAGGCGTTCCGGGCGGCGCTTCGTCGCCGGGCGCCGGGCGCTTGCGCTCGGCCGGTATGGGATCGCGCGGCTTCATGCCTGCTCCGTTTCGGCGCTGAGCTCTTCCTTGCGCGCCTTGATTTGCTCGCCGAGCGCCTCGAGGTCGAGGTCCTTCGCCTTCTTCGCCTGCGGGAACATCTCGCCTTCCTCCTCCTTCACGTGGTGCATGACGTATTCGCCGAGCACGGTGAAGGTGGCGAAGTAGTTCGGGTCGTCGGGTTCCATGTTCTCGAGCTGCTCGATCAACATCTTCGCGGTCTCGTGCTCGACCGCGGCCTCGTTCATGATGTCCTCGTCCTCGATCGCCTCGCGCAGCGCCGGGTAGACGATCTCCTCCTCCAGCGTGGTGTGCACGCGCAGCTCGGCGCACACGCGCTCGACCAGCTCGCGGCAGCTTTCCGTGTCCGAGCGGTCCATCTTCTCGAATTCCTTGAACGCCTTCTTCACCTTCTCGTGGTCTTCCTTGAGGAGGTCGATGGCATTGGCGGTTTTGCTGCGGGCTTTGGGCATGGCGGTCCTTTCCTCGGTGGCCAAGCGGCAGCAACCGCCGTACCCAAGTAGCCAAAAGAATTACCTACCAGCGCACGAGCCGCGGTCTGCCGTTCGCGAGCTCGAGGTAGCCGCCACGGCCGTACCAGTCCGGCAGCACCCAGCGCTCGCAGCTCCGGCCGTCGACTTCGAGGCGTTGCACGCCGGGCCGGTGCGTATGTCCATGGATGAGCCGCGTCACACCGTGATGGCGCAATGCCTCGCGCACCGCGGCCTGGTTGACGTCCATGATCTTCGCCGGCTTCGCCTGGATCACTTCCTTGCTCTTCTCGCGCAGTCCCTGCACGACCGCGCGGCGCTCGGCAACCGGCTTGGCAAGGAAATCGCGCTGCCACGCGGCCGAGCGCGCGGTGCGGCGCCACCCCTGATAGTCGAGATCATCGGTGCACAGCGTATCGCCGTGCATCAGCAGCACGTCGTCCACGACCGACGGGTCGGGCAGCAGCGCGGCGCCGGTTGCGGCGCCAAAGCGCTCCCCGACCAGGAAGTCGCGGTTGCCGTGCATGAAGTAGAGGCGCGTTCCCGCGCCCGTCAGGCGGCGGAAGAAGCCGACGATGACTGCGTTGAACGGCGAGTCGAGGTCGTCGTCGCCGATCCAGTACTCGAAAAGATCGCCGAGCACGTAGAGCGCGTCGGCGCCGGAGGCCTCCTGCTCCAGGAACTGGAAGAAGCGCTCATTGGCACCCGGGCGCTCCTCGCTGAGATGGAGATCCGAGATGAAGAGCGCGCGCAACAACGGTTTACTTCGTGCCGACCACCGTCATCGATTCGATGATGACCGGTTGCTTCGGCACGTCGCGCGGCATGGGGCCGCCGGCGCCGGTGGGCAGCTTGGCGATCTTGTTCACCACGTCGAGCCCGGACACCACCTTGGCAAACACGGCGTAGCCGTTGCCGTCGCTGCGCGGGTTGCCCCAGTTGAGAAAGCCATTGTCGTTGACGTTGATGAAGAACTGCGCGGTGGCCGAGTTCGGATCGGCGGTGCGCGCCATCGCCACGGTGCCGACATCGTTCTGCAGGCCGGCCTTGACGCCGGACTGCGCCTCATTCGGGATCGGCGCGCGCGTCTTCTTCTGGTGGAAATCCTTGTCGAAGCCGCCGCCCTGGATCATGAAGCCGTCGATCACGCGATGGAAGATGGTGCCGTTGTAATGGCCGTCCTTCACGTACTGCAGGAAGTTCTCGACGGTCTTGGGCGCCGCCGCCGGATAGAGCTCCAGGCGGATGGTGCCGAGGTTGGTGCGCATGTCGATCTGCGGATCGGCGCCGAGCGCGCCGACGGGCACCACCGCGGCGGCCGACAGGACGAACAGATGGCTCAGTTTCATGCGGCTCCCTCGTAGACTATTTTCCAGCGCGCGCCTTCCTTCACCCAGTACTGGCGCTTCTTCATCACGTTGGACAGGCCGTTCGAGCGGTAATCCTGCTCGAAGGTCACCACCACCACATCGCGCTCGTGCGGATAGCGCAGCATGGTCACTCGGCCGAGTCCGACCTTGATCCAGGCCTTGGCCGCATTCACCTTGCGCTTGTGCGCCGCCCACGCGGCGTAGTCCTGCCCCTGCGAGGCGAAGCGCTGCGAGTAATGCGCGAGATAACGCTCGGTGTCGCGGCTTTGCCAGTCGGC
>VBCP01000406.1 GCA_005888925.1 Betaproteobacteria bacterium
AATCTCGACCAGGGCGCGGGCGACCAGGGCCTGATGTTCGGCTATGCCTGCGACGAGACGCCGAGCTACATGCCGCTGCCGATCTTTCTCTCGCATCGCCTGGTCGAGCGCCAGGCGGAGCTGCGCCGCAACGGCAGACTCCCGTGGCTGCGGCCCGATGCGAAGTCGCAGGTCACCATCCGCTACGCCAACGGCCGGCCGGAGTCGCTGGACACCGTGGTGCTCTCGACGCAGCACGCGCCGGGCATCGAGCACAAGAAGCTCTCCGAAGCGGTGATCGAGGAAGTGATCAAGCCGGTGCTGCCGAAGAACATGATGAAGGGCAAGATCAACTACCTCGTCAACCCGACCGGCGCCTTCGAGATCGGCGGGCCGAAGGGCGATTGCGGCGTCACCGGGCGCAAGATCATCGTCGATACCTATGGCGGCTCGGCGCCGCACGGCGGCGGCGCCTTTTCCGGCAAGGATCCCTCGAAGGTCGACCGCTCGGCCGCCTATGCCGCGCGCTACGTCGCCAAGAACATCGTCGCCGCGGGCCTCGCATCGAAGTGCCTGGTGCAGGTCTCCTATGCCATCGGCGTGGCGCGCCCGACGAGCGTGATGGTCACCACGCAGGGCACCGGCAAGATGTCCGACGACGCGCTCTCCGCGCTCGTCACCAAGCACTTCGATCTCAGGCCGCGCGGCATCATCCAGATGCTGGATCTCCTGCGCCCGATCTACGAGAAGACCGCGGCCTACGGCCATTTCGGGCGCGAAGAGCCCGAGTTCACCTGGGAAGCGACCGACAAGGCGCTCGCCCTTAAGCAAGCCGCCTGAGGAGGAGGATCCCGTGAGTCACAAGAATCTCGAGGAGTTGCTGAGAGCGAGCGGCAATCCGGTCGCGATGCTGCGCAACTCGCCGATCGGCGCGTACGTCTATCCGGTGGTGCCGTCGGAGTTCTCGAACTGGCGCGATGAGCAGGCGGCCTGGCAGAAGACGGCGGTGCTCTTCGACCAGGCGCACCACATGGTCGAGCAGTACGTCGAGGGGCCCGACGCGCTGAAGTTCTTCACCCATCTCGGCATGAACAGCTTCGCCGACTTTCCGGTCAACCGCGCGAAGCAGCTCGCGCCGACAAACTACGACGGCTACGTGATCGGCGACGGGATCCTGTTCCACCTCGACGAGCAGAGCTTCGTGTTCGTCGGTCGCGCGCCCGCGGCGAGCTGGATCCAGTTCCACGCCGAGACCGGCGGCTTCAAGGTGAAGACCCGCAAGGACGACCGCTCGCCCGGCAACACCAAGGGCAACGCCGTGGTGCGCACCCACTACCGGTTCCAGATCCAGGGGCCGAACGCGTGGAGGGTGATCGAGAAGCTGAACGGCGGCCCGGTGCCGGAGCTCAAGTTCTTCCACCTGGGCCAGATTACGATTGCGGGGCGCAAGGTGCGCACGCTGCGCCACGGCATGGCGGGCGCTCCCGGCCTCGAGATCTGGGGCCCCTACGCCGAGCGCGAAGAGATCCGCGCCGCGATCGTCGCCGCCGGCAAGGAGTTCGGCCTGAAGGAAGTCGGTGCGCGTGCCTACGCGACCAACACTTGCGAGTCGGGCTGGATCCCCTCGCCGCTGCCCGCCGTCTACACCGGCGAGAAGATGAAGCAGTACCGCGAGTGGCTGCCGGCGACGAGCTACGAGGCCACCGGCTCGATCGGCGGCAGCTTCGTGTCGCAGAACATCGAGGACTACTACGTCACGCCCTACGAGATGGGCTACGGGCCGTTCATCAAGTTCGACCACGATTTCATCGGAAGCGAAGCGCTGCAGAAGATGGCCGGCAAGCCGCACCGCCGGAAAGTCACCCTCGCCTGGAATGCCGACGACGTGGTCAAGGTCTGGCGTTCGATGCTCGAGCAGGGCGACCCGTACAAGTACATCGACCTGCCGCTCTCGAACTACACCTCGGCCTCCTACGACAAGGTCATGAAGGACGGCAAGATCGTCGGCCTCAACATGTTCAGCGGCTACAGCTATAACGAGCGCTCGATGCTCTCGCTCGCCATCGTCGATCCGCAGGTCGAGCCCGGCTCGGAGGTGAAGCTCGTCTGGGGCGAAGAAGCTGGCGGCACGAAGAAGCCCACGGTCGAGCGCCACCGACAGACCGAGATCCGCGCTATCGTCAGCCCGGCGCCCTACGCCAAGCAGGCGCAGACCACCTACCACGAGGGCTGGCGCGGCAAGGCCACCGTCTAGCGCCATGCCGGCGCCCTTCCGCGCCGATCACGTCGGCAGCCTGCTGCGGCCGCAAGAGCTGCACGAGATGCGCGAGAAGCTGCGCCACGGCAAGGGCTACGCGCAGGAGCTGAAAGCCGCGGAGGATCGCCTGATCCGCGAGGTGGTGAAGCTGCA
Source organism: Betaproteobacteria bacterium (assembly GCA_005888925.1). Classification (GTDB taxonomy): domain Bacteria; phylum Pseudomonadota; class Gammaproteobacteria; order Burkholderiales; family SG8-39; genus SCGC-AG-212-J23. The sequence continues at coordinate 2,390 of VBCP01000406.1, forward strand.
GGAGGACCTCGGCCTGCCCTCGATCACCGACGGCGAGTTCCGCCGCGACTGGTGGCACATCGACTTCATCGCCGGCTTCGACGGCATCGAGCTCAAGCGCGAGGGCGACTCCTACCATGGCGTGCAGTTCAAGGGCGTCGAGGCGAAGCCGCCCGTTATGTACGTGACGAGCAAGCTCAAGCGCTCGAAGCCGAGCATGGTGCCCCATTTCGAGTTCTTGAAGAGCGTGGTGAAGAAGGGCACGCCGAAGTTCACCATGCCTTCGCCCGCCATGCTGCACGCGCGCGGCGACCGTGCCTCGATCAAACACACTTATCCGAACCTCGACAACTTCTGGGCCGACCTCGCGCGGTGCTATCGCGAAGAGATCGCCGACCTCTACCAGGCGGGCTGCCGCTATCTGCAGCTCGACGACACGACGATCGCGATGTTCGGGGACCCGAAGGTACAAGAGCAGTTCAGAAAGCTCGGCGACGACCCGAAGAAGGACGTCGCGATGTACGCCCACGCGGTAAACGCCGCCATCGGCGACGTGCCCGACGACATGACCGTCGCCATCCATACCTGTCGCGGCAATTTCAAGAGCACCTGGCTCGCGAGCGGCAGCTACGACTACGTCGCCGAGACCGCGTTCTCGAAGATCGACGTCGACGGCTTCTTCCTCGAGTTCAACGACGAGCGCTCGGGCGGGTTCGAGCCGCTGCGCCACATCCCGAAAGGCAAGCGGGTAGTGCTCGGCCTGGTGAGCTCCAAGGTGCCGCAGCTCGAAGCCAAGGACCTGCTCAAGCGCCGCATCGACGCGGCGTGCAAGTTCGTGCCGATGGAGAACCTGTGCCTGTCGCCGCAGTGCGGCTTCTCCAGCACCCACCACGGCAATAACCTGACCGTCGAGCAGGAGAAGGCGAAGCTCAAGCTCTGCATCGACACCGCACGCGAGGTATGGGGCACCCTCTAGCCCCGATCGAGGACACGTCGATCTTCGACCTGCGGCTCTCGCGGCGCGGGCGCCGGCTGAACAAGCTCTGTGCCGCACTCTGCTCCCCGCAGGAACGCGACGCCTTCAAGCGCGACGAGGAGACGTTCATGTCGCGCTTCGGGCTCACCGAGGCGGAGAAGGAGCTGATCCGCAAGCGCAACTTCCAGGGCCTGATCCTACAAGATGGGGGCGCAGATGCGCGGCGAGAGCTACGACGACTTCCTCGCCACGCGCAATATCGGCGGCGCGACCTAATGGGCAGAGTAGTTGGGGGCATCGGCCTCTAGCATGTCCCTTCGATCGGCCCGGTGGTCGACCGCGGGCGTACGCAGGAGCCGGCGTGGAAGCCGCTGTTCGACGCCTACGTGCCGGTGCGGGAGTGGCTGGCCAGGTTGGCACCGGATGTGGCGATCGTCGTCTACAACGATCACACCGCTGACTTCAATTTCGATAAGTACCCCACGTTTGCCCTGGGTGTCGCCGAGCGCTATGCCATCGGCGACGAGGGCTTCGGCACGCGGCCACTGCCCGAAGTTGTAGGCGACGCGGAGCTCTCCACGCACCTGGCGGAAGCGCTCGTCTACGAGCACGAGTTCGATCTCACGCTCTGCCAGGAGCTCGCCGTCGAGCATGGCTTCCTGGTGCCGATGAACCTTTGCTTCCCCCACGCCGGCAGCGGCTGGCCGGTGAAGGCGATCCCGCTCCAGGTGAACGTCATCCATCACCCGCTGCCCACCGCGCGGCGCTGCTACCGCCTCGGGCACGCGTTGCGCGCTGCGGTGGAGAGCTATCCCGGTAACAGCAAAGTGGTCGTGCTCGGCACCGGCGGCATGTCGCACCAGCTGCAGGGCAAGCGCTTCGGCTTCATGAACGAAAAGTTCGACCAGTGGTTTCTGGACGAGCTCGAGCGCAATCCGGAGGGGCTGGCGGAGATCGGCCACCAGCAAATCATGGAAGAGGCCGGCGCCGAGGCGGTCGAGCTCATCATGTGGCTCACCATGCGCGGCGTTGATCACGTTCGAGGATCCGTAGGCGCCGTCTCAGGCACAGCGTGCTCGCGAAAATGCGCGCGCAGATCGGCAAGCAACTTGAAGGGCACGAAAATCAGCACCGCCGCCGTCGGCAGTCCGGTGATGATGACCAAGCCGCAACCGGCGAATATCACGACGCACATCAGCAACACGCGCGGATAGGGCCGGAACATCTGGTCCTGGGACGTGCGCCCTTCGAACTCGCTCTTGCCCAGAAAATTTCTGTAGAACGAGATGCCGTGACCCACGGCAAGGATCAGGACAGGCCATAGGAAACCGCGGTAGTACGCCAGGAAATCGAACTGCTGCACGCCATGCTTGCGCAGCTCGTATCCGGCAAGGCTGTAGAGCATCAAAAAACAGATGAAAACGAAGCCGCCGTAATGCAACACGAACAGGGCGGGCGTGAAACTCCGTACGAACAGCCGCTGGGGGCCAGTCAGCGCCTCCAGCTGGACGCCGTCGTCCAGCGGCGGCGGCAGGTAACAAATCTTGGCGACGTTGAACGCCCCGATGACGACAGATTCGGCCCAGTACAGAAACATGACCGACAGGGTGATCGGGGGGTGGAACACGGCGAACGCGACCGCGAGCAGGTTGCATCCGAGCAGCGCCGTGGCGCTCGGGTCTTCCGCAATCCGCGCTGCGAGCCCTCGCATTCGAAGATCAGGCGAGGGCGAGGTAGGCGCCGGCGAGGCCTGCGAACAGAACGGTGACGAACATGCGCCGGACCGCCGCATCGCGGTACAACCGGCGCAAGAAGCCCACGGGGCGCGGCATGCGCCCGAGCGAGGCATCCTTCAGGCGGCGCAGCGCGAGCGTCGAGTCGAACAGCCGCGAGACCGGCAGCCGGGTATCGACCGCGATCGAATGCGCGGCGGGCGCATCGATCTTTTCGGGCATCGCTTCCAGCTTGACCGTCTTGCTGCCACTGGGATCGGACACCTCGCTCGAACGAAGCTCGGCCAAGCAGGTCGCGAGGTCGGCAGCGAACTCGCGCGCATCCTGGTAGCGCACCGCGGGGTCCTTCTTGAGCGCACGCGCCACGACGAAGTCCACCATCGGCGGAAGCCCCGGCACTTGCCGGGTGGGTGGCACATGGTCGGTCTGCGTGATGAGGTGCTGCACCTGCTCTATATTCTCCCCGGCGAAGAGCCGCGTGCCGGTGAGCATCTCGTAGAGCACGATGCCGAGCGAGAAGATGTCGGAGCGCTGGTCGACGGGCAGCCCGGAGATCTGCTCGGGCGACATGTAGCGCGGCGTGCCGAGCACCATGCCGGTGCTGGTCTTGTGGTCGGCCATGCGCATGCGCGCGAGGCCGAAGTCCATGAGCTTCGCCTGCCCGCCGCCATTCAGCATGATGTTGCCGGGCTTGATATCGCGATGCACGACGCCGCGGGCGTGCGCGTAGCCGAGGCCGTCGGCCACTTGCCGCGCGATCTCCACCGCCTCGGCGGCGGGAATCGCCTCCTTCTGCAGGCGCGTGCGCAGATCGGTGCCCTCCAGCAGCTCCATCGCCAGGTAGGCGAGGCCGTCTTCCTCGCCGTAGTCGAATGTGGTGACGATGCTCGGGTGGTTGAGCTTGCCGGCCGCCTTCGCTTCCAGCATGAAGCGCTTCTTGTACTCCTTGGCGCCCTCGGCGTCCTCGTCGAGGATGATGGTCTTCAGCGCGACCATGCGATCGAGGTTCGGGTCCTCGGCCTTGTAGACGATGCCCATCGCACCGCGCCCAAGCTCGCCCTGGATCTTGTAGCGCCCGATCTTCTTCTTCGCCATCAGAAGCTCACTCGCTGGACCAGCGCGCGCACGTACGGGTACTTGTCCATCACTGCGGTGGCAAAGGGCTTGTCGCTCTCGGCAGAAACCCGCGCGGCGATGCCGCCGCCGATGCACGCAACGACCAGCACGGCAGTCGCCAGCGCGTAGCGCAGCTTGCGTCTCGCCACCGCGTTCTCGTCCAGGCTGAAGACTTCATGGCTGCGCAGCCCGGCGTCCTTGAACGCGCCGGCAGCGACCAGCGAAACCTCTCGTCCGGGCGCGGCGTCGGCGAGCGCATCGCGAAATGAGCGCGATGCAAGCAGGCGCGACGCCGGCGCGAATTCAGCGATGGCCGCGGCGACCGCGATGCCGTCGCCCGTCATTCCCTCGGCGCCTTTACGCCCCGCCGCCTGCAATGCGCCGTGATTGAGCCCGGCCGAAAGCGGCAGGCCCGCGGCCCCCGCGGTAAGGGCGCGCTGCGCGAGCCGCAAGGCGCCGATCGGATCGCGCAGGAGCGCGACCGCCGCGCCGTCGGCGGCCTCGAGCACCAGGCGGCCGGCAGGGTCGAGCTCGGCGATGGTGACCGCGACCACGGCCTCGAGCTGCGCACGCAGGCGCGCCTGCTCGCTCGCCGGACGCCGGGCAAAGTCCTGGATGCGCAGGAAAACGACGCTCGCAACGATGGAGGCCCCCATGCGCAGAGGATGCAGGCTTTGCTCCGCTAGGAAAAGGAAATAGAACCGGTTAGAATGCGCCCTGCTGAGGAGCGTTGCGTCCCCGCCATAAGGTAGAGCCGGGGGTCAGGCTCAGCTAAATTCAACGGCGCTCGCATCGGAAACGGTGCGGGCGCTTTGTCTTTTCTGGAGGCCGTTCATGAAAGCAGCCGATTCGAAATTCAGCGATTTCCGCGTCGCTGACCTCTCGCTCGCCGACTGGGGGAGGAAGGAGATGGCCATCGCCGAGTCCGAGATGCCCGCGCTGATGGCGATCCGCGCCGAGTATGCAGCGGGGCAGCCTCTAAAAGGCGCGCGCATCGCGGGCTCGCTCCACATGACGATCCAGACCGCGGTGCTGATCGAGACGCTGAAGGCGCTCGGCGCCGAAGTGCGCTGGGCTTCGTGCAACATTTTTTCCACCCAGGATCACGCCGCCGCGGCCATCGCTGCCGGCGGTACTCCGGTATTTGCCTACAAAGGCGAGTCGCTCGAGGAATACTGGGAGTTCACCCACCGCATCTTTGATTTTGGCGAGGGGCGCGGCCCGAACATGATCCTCGACGACGGCGGCGATGCGACGCTGCTGGTGCACCTCGGCCAGCGCGTCGAGAAGGAGCCGGCGCTCATCAGCGATCCGAAGAGCGAGGAGGAGGAATACCTCTTCGCCTCGATCAAGAAGAGAAAGCCGAGCTGGTACGCGCAGATCGCCAGAGATATCAAGGGCGTGACGGAAGAGACCACGACCGGCGTGCATCGCCTCTACCAGATGGCGAAGGACAAGCGCCTGCTGTTCCCCGCGATCAACGTCAACGACTC
>VBCP01000407.1:0-444 GCA_005888925.1 Betaproteobacteria bacterium
CTGCCGGAGCGAATACGCCGGCCGGGCAGCTTTTTCGTCAGCGGCGTCCATTCAGAGCGGCTGCATCAGCCTGGTGACCTTGCCTTTATCCGCCACCAGAACCTCCGCCACCGGCTTGTGATTCCTGATGACGGGCGTCACCGAGAAAACCGTGCCCGACTGCGATTTCTCCACGCGCTCGATGATCTGGACGAGAGACGCCTTACCGAGCGCCATCAGGGTCAGCTGTTGAGACGAGCGCGACACGTGCGGCACGTCCTTGAATACCTCCACGCTCGGCGCCCATTTCTCGGCGACGGGGCTTCCGCTTAGCTCCTGGAGCACGTTCTTCTCGGGTATCACCGAAAGGCCCTTCTCCGCAGTGTAGACGGAGAGGGAGAGCTTGCCGTCTTCGAGCTCGAATTTCGCCGAGATCGGGACTGCGGCGCCCTTCGTGGCTTGACG
>VBCP01000407.1:533-6827 GCA_005888925.1 Betaproteobacteria bacterium
CATGAACGATCTCCTTGGTTGAAAACAGCTATCGAACTTCATAGACCAGCACGCGCGCGGGCGACGTACCTGCCGCCGGAGCAGCGACATACAGCTTGCGGTCTTCGGGCACCCACAGGCCGGTGCGCGTCCGAGGCGCGGTCTTCACCGAGCCTTGGTGCGCATAGCGATCGGCGCTTTCCTGTCGGAAGACGTCTACGCGCCCCTCTCCGCAAATCACGTACACGCGCTTGCGGGCCGCGTCAAAGAAGATGTCGTCCGTGTCGCCGCCGATCGGCAGCTTCGCGACCACCTTCCCCGAATCGATGTCGTACACCAGCATCACCGCTGGGGAACGCGCGCCGACGAAAAGGCGCCGGCCTTGCTCGTCGAGCGCCATTGGGAAATTCGCCTTGGCGCCCGCCACGGACCAGGTCGCCGTGACTTCACGCTTCGCTCGGTCGACCACCGCCACGTGCTGCGCCGTCGGTACGTTCACGAAGGCGCGCTTGCCGCTCGTCTCCAGTTGAAAGGACTCCGGGTGACCGGCAAGGCGGACCTCTCCGCTCGACTCTCCGCTGTCCGCATCCATGAAGCGCAGCGCGCCCTTGCCATATCCGACCACCACCTTGCCCGCGGCGGCGTCGTACCGGAGGTTATCCGCATCGTCGAGCTGCTCGAGGCGCTTCACGACCGATAGCGATCCCGCGTCGAGAATGTCGACACGATTCGCACTGCCGTTCGCTACGAACAATCGGTTGGACTTTGGCAGATGAACCAGTCCTTGCGGCTCGCCGAAGCCGGCGACGCTTTTCTCGTGCCGGTTGCCGGCCACGTCCAGCACTTCCACGGTGTTATTTCCCAAGGCAGCAACGAACAGCCGATGGCGCTTGAGGTCGGCGGCAAAGTGGTCGATGCGTCCCTTCACGCCGGGCATTGGAATCGTCGCCACGAGCTCCAGCATGGCTTCGTCCGCGGCGTACCCAAGGGGACTGACCATCGCGAGCACTAAAAGCGCAATCGACCTCAACGGTAGGCTTGCGGGTTCCACGTGTGCAGTTCCTCCTTTCCTTCCTTGCACCAGGTGTAGAGCGCGTCGTACATCACCATGCCGTGCTTCAGCATCTCGTGGTCGTCCTGGAAATTGCGCGAGAGTCCGAGAGACATCGCCGCCAAACCGGGCGCCTGCGGTGCGAGATCCAGCCGGGCGGTGTCCGCGCCCCGTACGATGACCGCGAGCTCTTTGAGCGCCGGATCGGTCAGGCGGTAGTGCTTGAGGAAAGCGTCGAAGCTGCAGAGCTCGCCGTCGTGCGAGAAATGCACGTCCGGAATGTCATAAGGCACCGCGTCCCTTTCCTTGGCCGCGCTGAGGACTTCCTTCGAGGGCACGTAATGAAACTCCGCAGTCCCGTCCACGAAACGGGCGATCAGCCAGGGACAGACGATCCGGTCGATCTTCGGACGCTCACGCGTGACCCAGCGCGTGGCGCCATTGGCTGGCTTGTGGTCGAGCTTTCCATCCGCGGCCTTCCATGCCTCGATGCCACCTTCCAGATAGCGTGCGGCGATGCCGCTTTCACCGAGCGCCGTTGCCGCGCCCTGACTGACTTCGCGACCGTGGGCGCAATAGACCACGACGCTGCTCGCGCGGGGCAGAGATTTCACCCATGCGGCTGCCTGCTCCGGATCGCGGCGCAGCGCTCCGGCGATCATTTCGCTCGCGCCGACGAAGGCAGGCTGACGCCGCACGTCGATCACGATCGGCGGGTTGCCGGCGGCGAGCTCGGAGCGAAGCTGGGAAACGGAAATTGCCGAAGCTTTCATGCCTCTACCCTCTCTTTCATGGTTCTTTCCTGAACGAGAACGCCCATGTCAGGCCCAGGCGCAGCTCGTGGATCGGTTCGCCGCCCGCCTGCGCAGAGCGCAAGCCCGCGTCGAACGAAAGGCCGTCGCGAAGGCGCCAGATCGCGCCGACGAGTGCCGAGTTGACGCGGGCGCTTCCTCGAGCCTGCTCCGTAAAGAACTCCGCGACCGGGCGCACGCGCCATGAATACGGTCCTTCGAGGATGGCGCCGAGAAAAAGGTCGGGCTCGTGCTCTCTCGTCCATCCCAGAGCTGTGTTGAGATGAACCGTCGCTGCCGCCCAGCGCTGCGAGATTATTCCGGCAACGGATAGCCCGGTCCCATTCTGGCCATGCACCGATGGCAGCAACACGCCGTATTCAGTGGCTGCACTGGGCCCGCTTTCATCCTGCAATACTCCGCGACGCAGGACCTGCTTGATGAAGACGCCGTTATCGACGAGCGCCGAACGGGGCTCGCCGGCCTCCCGGTCCAGAGCGACCTCGTGCTGTCCCTGGATCACGAGCTCGCGGTCGTGTGAAAACCCGATATTGGCGATGACCGCGGGCGCGACGAGGAATCTCTTCGAGCCTTCCCGCAGCCGCCCGACAGGACCCAGCTCGAGCTCGAATTCGCCAGCCTTCGCGACGTCGGCGTCCGTCGAATCGAAGGGACGGTACGCCAGCGCGACCGCGGCATGCGCCAGCAGCGCCGAGATCACGGCAACTTTTGCAGCGTTCCGTACCATGCTTCCGATCCATTGATCAGCAGGCGCACGTGCGCGCCATCTTGTTGGACGGCGTAGCACTCCTCGGGGTCGGGTGGCCGGACCCATTTCCAGCAGAACTCGTTTCCTTGCACGCGCCATGACCCGCTCACCCGCTTGCTCATTTCCGTTCCGGCAAACGTGCCGCCGGCCTTGAACTGATAGGCGAAATGCACGCCGTCGGCGAATTCCTTGTCCTGAAATAACTTCTGCAGCGAGGTCCCTTTGACGCTGCGCCAATGTTCCTTTTCCGCGGCCGAACTGGACGCCACAAGCGTCAAGAACGCACAGAGCAATGCCGTCGTCATGATTTTCATGCGTGCAAGCGAGACACAAGGACCGGACAGATTGCGTGACGCAGCACCGCCTCAGCTACGCTGCCCACAAGGAGCCGTGCCACGCCCCCCTGCCCGTGCGTGCCTACCACGATCAGGTCTGCGCGCCATTCTTTTGCGACACTCAGGATCTCGCTCGCGGGCGCGCCCCTGCGGAGGAACTGCAACGGAGAGCTTATCGAGCAGCGCTTTCGCGTCCTGCTCCACCAGCGCAGCCAGCTCTTCGCCGGGCATCGCGCTTTCCGTGCCCGCCAGGAGGACCGGATCGACGACATGGACGAAGGCCAGTTGCGCTTTGAGTGAACGCGCGAGCTCAATCCCAGTCTCGGCCGCATGAGCGGCGATGGCACTCGTGTCGACCGCAATCAGCACTCTTCTGAAGTTCATTGGATCACCGGTGCGTGGATGCCGCTCGCGGCGTCTTCAGGCGCCGTACGAACCATCGAATACCGGTCACCAGGGCAAGCGTCCCAAAACCGGTCGCGAGCGCCCACATGGGCAATGACGCGAACAAAGCGAAGCACCCTAGAAGCCCGAGCCAGGACACGGCCGGCCAGACCAAGCGCTGCTCTTTGCGCAGCTTCAACGCATCGAAATGGACAATGCTGTACCACGTCAGGGTGAAGACATTCGCTACCTCCAGCACCGGCCGTAGATCCAGAAACAGTGCGAGGACCGAGCACAACAGCCCAAGGGTGATCACTGCGTGATGCGGGCTGCGAAAGCGCTCGTGGACCACACCCAGCCAGGCCGGCAACTCGTGTTGCTTCCCCATGGCGAGCGCGACGCGTGTGACGGTGAGCAGGTCGCCATGCGCTTCGGTGAGCGTGTCCAGCCAGGCAGTTGCCAGGACGAGCCACATTCCCCAGCCGCCGATCGCCTTGGCTCCGGCCTGGAGCAGCGGCGTATCGTTCGGCGTATCGCCTCCGCTCATGCCATCGGCCCCTAGCACTCCGAGTGCAGCTCCTCCAACCGCGAGGAAAACGATGGCCGCCAGAACGATGCCGCCGATTATTGCGAACGGGATGGTGCGCTTCGGGTCCTTGACCTCCGAGGCCATGATGGCCATGCGCATGAACCCATCCCAGCTCCAGAAGAAGATCGCGGCGCCTGCCAATACACTGCCGATGCCGCCTCCCCAAAGCGGCACCAGATTCGACGCATCCACCGCGGGCACAGCAAAGCCAACGAATACGCCAAGCAGAGCGATCTGGACGAATAGCAGGTTGATTGCGATCTTCGCATTAAGCGCAAGCCCGAAATAATTGACTCCCGCGACGAGCAGCACCGCCGCGCTTGCGATGAGATGCATGCCATAGGGCGGCAAGCCCTCGAACATCTTCGCCGTGTACAGGGCGAAAGCGAGCGAAATGACTACCGTGGAGACAATCCCCTTGCCCAGATAGGAGCAGCCCGCGACAAAGCCCAGCGTCGGATAGCCGAATTTCCGCGACCAGGTAAAGCCGCCGCCTTCTTCCGGGAAATTGATTCCGACCGAGGCCGCGGATAGTCCAGTGAGAAGCGCCACGACGCCGCTCAGCAGCATGGCCAGCAGCAGTCCACTGCCCGCTTTCTCGACCGTCTCGCCAAGCGCTGCGAACAGGCCGGTGCCGATGATCATCGCGGCCGTGAGCAGCATGGCCGCGGTTCGGCCCAGTGTCCGGCGGAGCGACGATTTGGACTGGCCCGCGCTCACGCACGACTCCTAGGGCGTGCAGCAACGAGTGCAAGAGAAAATCGCGGCGTCCATTCATACCCCTCGCTCAAAGAAGCGATAGGCAGAACTTGGACGAAAACGTCGTCTTGTGAATGCCGGGAGTCTGCGATACCCCGACGCGCAGATTCTAGGTCAGGGAATTTTCGGCTTCAACCGTTGAGTCCCACCTTGCACTTGGCTTGCAAACGTCATGCCGAACACTTCTCATAAACCTGCGCGACAGACTGCCAATTGACGTTCTGCATGAATGCATCGACGTAGGCCGCGGCTTTCGCGCCGTAGTCGATGTGATAGGAGTGCTCGTACATGTCGAGCGCCAGGATTGGCGTCGCGCCGGCGAGCGCATGCGTGTGGTCTGCCGCCCATTGATTCACGAGCCGCGCGCAGCGCTCTGACCAGACGAGCAGCACCCAGCCCGAGCCGCCTCCCAGCGCTTTGCCCATTGCGGTGAATTCGGCGCGCCAGCGCTCGAGCGAACCGAAATCCTGCGCAATGCGCTTGTGGAGTGCTCCGGAGCCGAGCTGACCATCGCCGCCGAGGCCGGCGAAATAACATTCGTGAAGGATCATGGAATTGGTGGCGATGAGCTCCTCGCGCTTCAGGCCGTTCACCACGAAAACCGGCGCCGAGCCGTAGTCGAGCTCGGCGAGCTTCGCCGCGATCGCGTTCAGGCGCTTGACTGCGCCGCCATAGTTGTTCTCGTGGTGACTGAGGATCAAGCGCTCGGAAAGACCGTTGAGGCGCTTGGGCTCGAAGGGCAGCGGCTTCAATTCGTAGGGCATGGAATCCTCCTTTCGACACGGCGAAACGCCGCAAACAACGCGAGATCGTAGGCGATCTTCAGCACGCCGCAAGCGACGAGTGGCGCCACCATCGCGCCGGCGGCGAACATCGCGCCGGTGATGGACGGGCTTATCGCCGCTGCGAGGCTGCGCGGCACGGCGGTGAAGCTCGCCGCCGCCGGGCGCTCGGCCGGCGTCACTACCGACATCACGAAAGCGCCGCGCGCGGGCACATCCATCTGCGACAACAGGCTGCGCGCTAATAGCAGTGCCAGTGCAAGGTGGAGATTCGTGGCGAGCGCGGCGCCGATCAGACAGAGGCTCGACGGGATATGCGTGAATACCATCGTGTTGATCATGCCGATGCGGCGCGCGAGCGGCCCCGCGGCGAGCTGCGAGAAGGCCGCGAGCAACCCGGTCCAGAAGAAGAACGCTCCTGCGGCCGCGAGCGACATGCCGAAGCGCTGGAAGAGCCACAGCGCGAGGAGCGAGTTCAGCACCAGGCCGCCGGCGAACGAATCGATGCTGAAGAGCGCCGCGAGGCGCCACACGATGCCGCGCGAAGGTCCGAGCGGCACCGACGGTTTGTGCTCGTCCACCTGCGCCTCGGGCAGGCCCAGATACAGCAAAAAGGCGCCGACCGCCCCGGCGATCGAGCCGAGGAAGCTGTAGCGCGCGAACACGCCGGTGCGATCGCTCGCCGTCGCGAGCATCGTGTGATCGAGCGGCATGAAGACGCTCGCATCCCCGCTCGACGGATTGAGCGTGCCGAAGAAGGCGACGACGAGCAGCGGCCAGAACGCTGAAAACCCGGCGAAGCCGATGCCGGTCGCGGCCATCACCAGCGCAGCGGCAAGGAGCAGCCGCCGGATG
>VBCP01000056.1 GCA_005888925.1 Betaproteobacteria bacterium
TTCAGGCGCTTGCCTTCGAACAGGTTGCCGAGGAGCTGCATCGCGATGTCCTTGAACGCCGCGCTCGGGCCATTGGAGAGTGCGAGCAGATGAAGGCCCGGCTCCAGCGTCTTTAACGGTGTGACCTCATCACCGCCGAAGATGCGCCCGGTGTAGGTGCGCTCTACTAGCGCCGGCAGCGCCGGCACATCGTCCATGAACTCCGAAAGGATGGCGCTCGCGAGCGCCGGGTAGGAAAGGTGGCGCCAGCGCGCAAGATCGGCTTTCGGAAAGCGCTCGGGCACGTAGAGGCCGCCATCGGCTGCGAGACCCTCCAGCAGGATGTCGGAGAAACGCTGCGGCTTGCCGCCGCCTCTTGTGCTGACGTAGAGCACGGCGCTACTTGGTTTCGGGTTGGCGCTTTTTCTGCAGCTCGTTGAACTTGCGGATCTGCTCCGGCGTCGCCTTCTTGTGCGCCACCGCCTTCGGCGCGGGCTTCTTCTTCGGCGCCGGCTTGTCCTGCGCCAGCGCGGGCGTGCCGAGGACCAGGGCAAGCAAAAGCGCGAGGCGCCTCACAGCAGCGCCTCCAGCCGCAGGCGCACGATCCTGCCGAGCACCGTCTTGAGCTTCTCGATCTTCGCCATCGCCTGGTTCACGTCGCGCTCGACGGCGCGGTGGGTGAGCATGACGATGTCGACCTGCTTCTGCCCCTCGGCCGGCTCCTTCTGCACCATGGCGTCGATCGAGATGCGGCAATCGGCGAGGATGCGCGTGATGTCGGCGAGCACGCCGGGCTTGTCGACCACGCGCATGCGCAGGTAGTAGGACGTCTCGACATCGCCGATGGGCAGCACCGGTGTGTCCGACAGCTGGTCGGGCTGGAACGCCAGGTGCGGCACGCGGTGCCCGGGATCGGCGGTGATGAGGCGCGTGACGTCGACCAGATCCGCCACCACCGCGCTCGCCGTCGGCTGGCTGCCGGCGCCGGCGCCGTAATAGAGCGTCGGGCCGACGGCATCGCCGTTCACCAGGATGGCGTTCATCACGCCCTCGACGTTGGCGATGAGCCGCCGCGTCGGCACCAGGGTGGGATGCACGCGCAGCTCGATGCCTTTTTTGGTTTTTTTCGTGATACCGAGCAGCTTGATGCGGTAGCCGAGTTCCTCGGCGTAGCGGATGTCCTCCTGCGTCAGCTTCGAGATGCCCTCGGTGTAGGCCTTCTTGAACTGCATCGGAATGCCGAAGGCGAGCGCGGAGAGGATCGTGAGCTTGTGCGCGGCGTCGACGCCTTCGATGTCGAAGGTCGGGTCGGCCTCCGCGTAGCCGCGCGTCTGCGCGTCCTGCAGCGCCGCCGCGAACGCGATGCCCTTGTCGCGCATCTCCGAGATGATCGGCACGCCGCCGGCCACCGCCGCCTCGAAGGCGACCATCACGCCTTTTTTCTGCGCCGCCGCGAAAATCTCGTTGCCGTGGGTGGCGAGCAGCGCCTTGTTGGCGGTGACCACGTGCTTGCCGTGGCGGATCGCCTCGAGCTGCAGGTCCTTCGCCACCGTGTAGCCGCCGATCAGCTCCACCACGATGTCGATGTCCTTCGCGCGCACCACCTCGGTCCTTGTCGGCGACCTGCGTGATCTGGATGGCGCGCCCGGCGCGGCGCTGGATCTCGTCGGCGTTGCGCGAGAGCACATCCCAGGTGCCGCCCCCGACCGTGCCGATGCCGAGCAGCCCGACGCGGATCGGCCGCATTATGGAACCCGCCACTTCAGGCCGCGCCGCGGAGCAGTCCGTCCTTGCGGAACATGTCGCGGATGCCGCGCGCCGCCTGGCGCAGGCGATGCTCGTTCTCGATCAGCGCGATGCGCACGTGGTCGTCGCCGTAGTCGCCGAAGCCGATGCCGGGCGCCACGGCGATCTTCGCCTCGGCCAGCAGCCGCTTGGTGAACTCGATCGAGCCGAGCTTGGCGTAGTAGTCGGGGATCTTCGCCCAGACGTACATCGAGGCTTTCGGCTTCTCGACCATCCAGCCGATGTCGTGCAGCGCCTTCACCATCACGTTGCGCCGCTTCTCGTACGTGCTCCTGATCTCGGCGACGCACTCCTGCGGCCCGTCGAGCGCCACGATCGAGGCCACCTGGATCGGCGCGAACGTGCCGTAGTCGTGGTAGCTCTTGATGCGGGCGAGCGCATGCACCAGGTCCTTGTTGCCGACCATGAAGCCGATGCGCCAGCCCGCCATGTTGTAGCTCTTCGACATGCTGAAGAACTCGACCGCGACGTCGCGGGCGCCGGGCACCTGCATGATCGAGGGGGCCTGCCAGCCGTCGAACACGATGTCGGCGTACGCGAGGTCATGCACCACCAGGATGTCATGCTCCCTGGCGATGGCGATGACGCGCTCGAAGAACTCGAGCTCGACGCACTGGGCGGTCGGGTTCGACGGAAAGCCGATCACCAGCATCTTCGGCTTCGGCGTGAGCTCGCGGATCGCGCGCTCGAGCTCGGCGAAGAAATCGACGCCCGGCGTCATGCGCACCGAGCGGATGTCGGCGCCGGCGATGATCGCGCCGTAGATGTGGATCGGATACGACGGATTGGGCACCAGCACCGTGTCGCCGCGCTCCAGGCACGCGAGCATCAGGTGCGCGAGGCCCTCCTTCGAGCCGATGGTGACGATCGCCTCGGAATCGGGATCGAGCTCGACGGCGAAGCGCCGCTGGTACCAGTCGCAGATCGCCTTGCGCAGGCGCGGAATGCCCTTCGACACCGAGTAGCCATGCGTGTCCAGACGCTGCGCGGCTTCCACCAGCTTCTCGACGATGTGCTTCGGCGTCGGCCCGTCGGGATTGCCCATCGACAGGTCGATGACGTCGTCGCCGCGGCGCCGCGCCGCCATCTTCAGCTCGTTGGTGATGTTGAAGACGTACGGCGGCAGCCGCTTAATCCTTGAAAATTCACGCATTGTAAAATTGTAGCGTGAAACTTCACGCCTCGAGCCCCGCCGGCGCGAACACCGTCACCGCCTACGGCGACGATTACGTCATGGTCAACGGCGCGCGGCGCGACAGCAGTGTCATCGTCACCGCCGAGCAAGTCGTGCCATGGTCCGCAGCAAGCTTCGATGCGCTGAGCGCGGAAGACTTCCAGGGGTTCAACAAGCTCGGCGTCGAGATCGTGCTGCTCGGCACCGGCGCGCGCCAGCGCTTTCCGCATCCGCGCCTCACGGTCGCGCTGGGCGCCGCGCGCATCGGTCTCGAGGTGATGGACGTCAAGGCCGCGTGCCGCACCTACAACATCCTCGTGGCCGAGGAGCGCAAAGTCGCGCTCGCTTTGCTTTTCGAGTGAACGGGCGCTCCGCGGCGCTCTGGGCGCTGCTCGCAGTCCTCTGGTTCGGCACGCTCGGCATCCGGCCGCTGTATAAGGCCGACGAGAGCCGCTACGGCGAGATCGCGCGCGAGATGGTGGCGAGCGGCGACTGGATCACGCCGCGCCTCAACGGCTTCAAGTATTTCGAGAAGCCGCCGCTGCAGTACTGGGCCACCGCGGTGTTCTTTCATGTCTTCGGCGAACGCGATTGGGCCGCCCGGCTCTGGACCGCGCTGCTCGGCTTCGCCGGCATCGCGATGGTGCTGTACGCCGCCAACCGGCTGTTCGGCGCGCCCATCGGTTACTACGCCGCTGCGGTTCTCGCCGGCAGCCCGCTCTACGTGCTGCTCGGGCAGGTGAACACGCTCGACATGAGCGTCAGCTTCTTCCTGTCGGGCGCGATCTTCGCCTTCGCGCTGGGGCACATGCTTCTCTTCTGGGCGGCGTGCGCGCTCGCCGTGCTGAGCAAAGGCCTGATCGGCATCGTGCTGCCGCTCGCTGCGCTCGCGCTCTACATGCTGCTCAAGCGCAACTGGGCGCTGATGCGCCGCCTGCGCATCGTGCCCGGCGCCTTGCTCTTCCTCGCCATCGCTGCGCCGTGGTTCATCGCCGTGTCGGCGGCGAATGCCGAATTCGCGCACTTCTTCTTCGTGCAGGAGCATTTCCAGCGCTTCACCACCGAGATGCACCAGCGCGCGCATCCGGCCTGGTACTTCATCCCGGTGCTCGCTGCCGGCTTTGCGCCCTGGCTCGTGCCGCTCGGCCACGCCGCAGTGCGGGCGGTCAAGGAGCGCAACGACGCCGAGCTGCTGCTGTGGGCCTGGGCGCTGGTGGTGTTCGTGTTCTTCTCCGCTTCCGGCTCGAAGCTGCCGCCTTACATCCTGCCGATCTTCCCCGCGCTTGCCGTGCTCGCAGCGCGCTCGCTCAGCCGCGGCGTGCTGGTGGCGCAGTCGCTCGTGACGCTGCCGGTGGCGCTTGGCGCCGGCCTCGCCGTCCATCGCCTTGCCTCGGGCGGGCCTTACGCGGGCTATGCGTCCTGGATCCTCGTCGCTGCGCTCGTCCTCGCCGCTGCCGCGGCCGCGGCGCTGTTCATGGCATGGCGTCAGCGCCTTGCCGGTGCAGTGCTTGCGCTGGCGATCGGCGGCCTGGTAGCGACGCAGATCGGCCTTGCCGGCCATCGCACGCTGTCCGAGCGCTTCAGCGTTGCTTCGACGGTCGCCGCGCTGCCGGAGCAGCCGCCCGCGGACGCGCCGGTATTCGCGGTCGACATGTACGACCACACGCTGCCGTGGTCCCTGAAGCGCACCGTGACCATGGTCGGCTATCGCGACGAGCTCGGCGATGCCGTGGACTGGGAGCGCGCCAAGTTCGTGCCCGATCTCCTGAGCTTCGCGAGCCGGTGGAACGCGGCGCCGCAGGCCTGGGCCTTCATCCCGCTCGCGGAAGCGGAGCGGCTGCCGCGCGAGCTCGGCATCCGCGTGCAGGTGATGGCGCGCGGGGCGCAGTACGCCATCGTCAAAAAGCCCTGAGCGGGAATCGGTA
>VBCP01000409.1 GCA_005888925.1 Betaproteobacteria bacterium
TGGCGCTCTTCGACTACGCGCTCAAGGCACAGCTCTCCATGGCGCGCACGCTGGCGGGCGCGCTCACACCAGGAATAGTGTCGCCAGTCCAAGGAAAATGAAGAAACCGCCGGAGTCGGTGCAGGCAGTGATCAGCACCGATGAGCCGACGGCCGGATCGCGCCCGAAGCGCTCGCGCAGCCGCGGGATCGCCACCCCCATCACGGCGGCAAGCACGAGGTTGAGCACCATGGCGAGCGCCATGACGCCGCCCAGGGCCACGTTGCCGTAGAACGCATAGGCGACGAGGCCAAGCAGCGTGCCCCACACCACGCCGTTCAATAGCGCCACGCCGATTTCTTTCAGC
>VBCP01000410.1 GCA_005888925.1 Betaproteobacteria bacterium
TGTCGAGCACCGTCGCGAAGACGTCTTCCTCCTGGCGCAGGCCCGCCTCCGCGAGGCGCGACTCGGCGCTGCGCTCCCGGATGTGGTCCACCACCGCGTTGACCGTGAGGCGCCCGATCAGCATGTCGGCCGCATCGACCACCGGCGCCGACACGAGGTCGTAGCGCTCGAAAGCGCTCGCCGCGTCCTCGGCCGAGTCCTGCGGATAGAACCTGACGCTCTCCGCCATCATCACCTTGGCGACCTCGTGCTCGAGGTCCGAGACGATCAGGCGCGCGAGCGGCAGCGTGCCTTTGAGGCGCTGCGCGCGGTCGACCACGAAGAGCTGATCGGTGTGATCGGGCAGCTCGTCCATCCGGCGCAGATAGCGCGTCGCGGCTTCCAGGGTCACGTCCTCGCGCACCGCGTGGACCACCTCCTCCATGACGCCGGCCGGCAGGTCCGCGGCGATGTCGGCGAGCTCGTCCGCCTCGAGGGTTTCGGCGGCGGCGACCAGCTCCGCCGAATCCATGCTGGCGATGAGCGATTCGCGCACCGCCTCCGAGACCTCGAGCAGGATCTCGCCGTCGCGGCCGGCCTTGAC
The DNA here is from genome assembly GCA_005888925.1 of Betaproteobacteria bacterium. GTDB lineage: Bacteria > Pseudomonadota > Gammaproteobacteria > Burkholderiales > SG8-39 > SCGC-AG-212-J23. The sequence goes on from VBCP01000410.1 coordinate 584, forward strand.
GAGATCCCAGACCGCGAGACGCTCTTCGAGCGGCAGCGCCTCGAGGAGATAGGCGACGTCGGCCGGGTGCAGCGCGTCAAGCTTCGCGTGCAGCTCGGCGCTGCGCGCCGGGTCGGCGATCAGCGCCTGGATCTCGCGCAGGCTCTCCTGCAGGTCGTCGACTTCGAGCCGAGCCAGTGCTTCGGACATGCGCGAAGCGTATCAGGGGATCTGCACGGCACCCATGCGGCTGAGGATGGTGTTGACGCGGCCGGCGAGGTAAGGCGTAAGGCGCCCGCGCTCGTAGCGGCGCGGACTCGGCAGGATCACGGCGAGCCAGGCCGCCTGCTCGGCACTGAGCGCGGCGGCGGGTACGCCGAAGTGCCGCCGCGCCGCCGCCTCCGCGCCGAAGACGCCGTCGCCCCATTCGGCGACGTTGAGGTAGAGCTCGAGGATGCGGCGCTTCGAAAGCACGTCCTCGATCATCCAAGTGATGATCGCTTCCTGGCCCTTTCTTAGCCAGGAGCGCTCGCCGGAGAGAAAAAGATTCTTCGCGAGCTGCTGGCTGATGGTCGAGGCGCCGGCGACCACCCTGCCCCGCTTCTCGTTGCGCACGATCGCCTTCTGGATCATGTCCCAGTCGAAGCCCTCGTGATCGAGAAAGCGACTGGTGCTTGAGACGCGCGCTGCTGCGCTCCATGAACGCGGTGGACTCGGGCGGATAGCGCGACCAGTACACGATGTGCCCGTAGAACCAGAGCTGCGCCAGCACGAAGGCGATGACCAGCGCGCCCAGCGTGTAGCTGAACGCCTTCCAGGCGATCACCAGCCCGCGCCAGCGCTTAGCCGCCACGCAGGCTGTCGAGCACGCTGCGCGTCTGCGGGCGCACACCGCGCCAGATGAAGAAGGACTCGGCGGCCTGCTCCACCAGCATGCCGAGGCCGTCGCAGGCCTGCGCGCCGGCCGCGCGCGCCGCCTGCAGGAAAGCGGTATCGCGGCCGTAGACCATGTCGTAGGCCAGCGTTTGGCTGCCCAGGACCGAGGCGGGCAAATGGACCGATTCGCCGCCCAGACCTGCAGCGGTGGCGTTGATGACGATATCGAAGGGGGCGCGCAGCTCGCCATATCCGCTTGCCGCGGCAGGCGGGAAGCGCGCGGCCAGCGACTGCGCCTTCGACAGCGTGCGGTTCGCGATCACCAGCCCCGCTATGCCCGCGTCCAGCAGCGCGCCAGCGACGCCCTGCGCTGCCCCGCCCGCACCCATGAGCAGCACGGTCTTGCCGGCGAGCGGCCGCGCGAGGTTGGCTTCGATGTCCCGCGTCAGACCGGCGCCATCGGTGTTGTCGCCGTAAACACGGTCCCGGAAAACCAGCGTGTTCACGGCCTGCGCGCGCCGCGCGCGCTCGCTCGTATCCTGGCAGTAGCGGAACGCCGCGTGCTTGAACGGCAGCGTGACGTTGAGGCCGCGGCCGCCGGCCGCGCGGAATGCGTCCACCGCGCGTTCGAAGCCATCGAGCGGCGCCTCGATGCGCCCGTAATCGAGGTCCTGCCCGGTAGCCTCGGCAAACCGCGCGTGGATCCAAGGCGACTTGGAGTGCGCGACCGGATGCCCAATGACCGCGTAACGCTCGGTCATGGTGCCGCGCTTACTCGGTCCAGATCTTGTCGCCCTGGCCGAAGAACCAAGTGCGGGTGATGACGAGCAGATCGGTATCGCGCCGGATCGACGCCGGGAACGCCGCGAACGGGCCGGCCATCTTCACGATCTTGAACGCGGCGGCATCGAGCACCTTCAGGCCCGATGAGCGGTCGAGCTCGATCCCCTCGACGCTGCCGTCGGGGCGGATCGTCACCGTGAGCCGCAGGTTGCCGTAGAGCTTGCCGCGCGCCTCGGCCGGATAATTGACCGTGCCCCAGCGCTCGACCTTGGCGCGCCAGTCCTCCTCGTACTGGGCGAAGCGGTATTCCGCGGCATTGGCGCCGATGAACTTCTTGCGCGGACGCTTCTGGTAGTCGTCGATCTGCTTGTCGATCTGCGCCTGCAGGCGCAGCGCGGCAAGCGCGAGATCGGCCAGGTCGCGGCCAGTGGGCTGGGGTGCGGCCTGCTCTGCCGGCGTGCCGCGCGCCGACTGCTTGGTCTCGGCTTCGCGTGCCATAGACAGCAACTCCTGCTGGCGCGCCTCGAGCTCACGCACGCGCCGCTGCGCTTCCGCCAGGTCACGGCCCGGCTGCTTCGGCTGCGTCACCGGCAGCGGCGAGCGCGCCCGGCGCCGCTCATCGACGTTGCCGCCGCGATCGAGGTTGGCCTGCGCGAGGACCTCGGCTTTGGAAGGGCGCTCGCGCGTTTTGGCATTGACGAGGACCACTTCCATGCGCGGCTCGGACGCCTGCCAGCGCAGCGCGGCAGGGAACTTAAAGTGCACGGCAAGCAGCACGGCATGCAGCACGATGGAAGTCCCGAGCGCCATCGCAAGCAGGCGATCGTTGCCGGCGGGAATCCAGCGCAAATTCATGTGTGTTCTTATTTCAGTGGGACAAGCCTTTCATAGTTTAGGCTTTTTCGCTTGGATTCGCAGCTGCCTCGGCGAGCGCGGCGGCGCTGCCGGGCAGCGTCTCGCGATATGTGCAGTCGATCACGCGCTCGAGGAGGTCAATCGACTTCACCCCAAGCCTCACCCGGGTACCGGCTCCGGTGTCCGGCAGCGAAGAGACGCGCACCACGAGAGGCAGGCCGTCCAGGCGCACCAGATTTTCGCGCAGCACGGTCGCATCCACGTCGCGGAGCTTTTCCTGCAGCAGCCAGCGCAGGCTCCAGTAGGTTTCCATGGCCCGCTGGTGCTCGTCGTAGCGCGCATAGGTCAGCTCGAAAGCGCGCATCGCGGATAACAGCGCCTCCGAGCTGCGGCCAAACGGCGGCCGCCGGCCCTGCAGCGCCGCCACCAGCTGCCATTGGTTCACTAGATCGACATAGCGGCGCAGCGGCGAGCTCATCCAGGCGTAGCAGCGCAGCCCCAGACCCTCGTGCGGCTCCGGATGCACCGAGAGCCTGACCTTGCCGGTGGACTGCACGCGATAGATCGCCGCGACGTCGCGCTCGGCGAGGAGTTCGCCCCAGCTCGCGTTCACCAGGATCATCAGCTCGGAGACCAGCTTGTCGAGCGGCGCACCGCGCTTGCGCGGCACGATGCGCACGCGATCGTCCTCGACGTAAAAGCTGTAGTCGACCAGCGCCAGCCCCGTGCTCGGCCGGCCACGTTGCGCTTCCAGCGCGAGCGCGATGCGCCAGAGCTCGCGCAACTCCTCCTCGTACGCGAGGCCCGCCGTGGTCCCGGCTTCGAACGCCTCGTTCAGCACGTCGTACTGCGCATGACGCAGGTTCGCAGCGATGGTGATGCGTTCCACGCGGCTGTGCGTCGCGAGCGGCAAACCCTCCTCGGATACCTCGAAGTACAGCGATACCGCCGGCTGCGCGGCGCCGTGGTCGAGCGAAAAGCGCGCGACCGCGTCGTCGGGCAGCATGGTGTACTTGCGGCCCGGCATGTATGCGGTCGAAAGGCGTTCGCGCGCGAGCGCATCGAGCGCCGAGCCCGGAGCGATGCCGAGCGCCGGCGCAGCGATGTGGATGCCCACACGCAGCACTCCCGAGTCGAGACGCGTCACCGAGAACGCGTCGTCGATCTCCGTGGTGCCGAGCTCATCGAGGCTGAAGGCGGCGCTCTGCGCGAGCGGCAAGTCCTCCGGGGGCGTCGGCATAGCGTGCGGCGCAAAACCCGCGCCGCGCGGAAAGAACTCGTGCAGGAAGCGCTTGAGGTGGTACTGGTGCGTGTCGTCGAGCAAGCCGCAACGCTCGAAGAGCCGTGCCGCGCTGAGCCCGCTATCCCGGCAGGCCTGCTCCAGGGCGCGCGTCTCCGGCTTGTTGCGGTCCGGCGCGTAAAGCAGCTCGTCCTTCAGCGCGGCAATTTCCCCGGGACACTCGAAGCGCGCGAGCGCTTGCGCCCACGCCTCCTGCTGGGCGAGCACGCGCTTTTTCTTTTCCAGGCCGGCGAGCGCGAGCTTGAGGGTCGCCTCGGGCGCCGGCTGGAAGCGGCCCTTGCCGCGGCGATAGAAGTACATCGGCGCGCCGTGCAGCTTGAGCAGGACGCCGGCCGCCTCGACCGCACTCGGCTCGCGCCCGACGTACTCGCGAGCGAGTCTCTGGAAGTCGAATTCCGCCGCGCCGGAGCATTGCCACAGGAACTCGATCTCGAGGCCTTCGGCAAAGCGCTGCGCCTGGGCGAGCAGCTCGCCCGCGGCCGGCTGCTCGAAGCTGAGAAGCACGCTGGCGGCCCGAACCTTGGTGCGCCGGCCGTGCGGGCTCTCCACCTGGAACGAGGCCGCGGCCTGCGCGAGCACCGATCCAACTTTGAGCTCGCCCTCCTCCTCGTACAGCACGTGCACGTCAGTACCCCGCAAAGCTCAGGACGCGTGCCAGGTGGCTGGGGAAACTCCGCAGACTGTGATCGCCTGCCTGCACCACCACCTGCTCGGCACCCGCGTAGCGCTCCACGGCGCGCCGGTAATCCAACACCTCGTCGCCAGTCTCCACGAGGAGCAGATAGCGGCTCGGCGTAATCTTCGGCACGTAGAACGCGCGCCATTCGGCGAGATGCGCCTCGGTCAGTTCGTAGGGCTCACCGGTGTACAGGTTCTTTTGCGTGCCGAGATAGGCGCGCAATCCGACGTGCGGATCGATCGCCGGGTTGATCAGCACCGCCTTGCCGCCGTGCTTTTCCACGAGGTAAGTGGCATAGAAGCCGCCGAGAGAGGAGCCGACATAGCAGACATGCTCGCCGAGCCGCAGGGTCTCAACCATGCGGACCGCGTCGCACGCCGAGGGTGGGAGCGTTGGACAGCCGAATCCACCGCTCAGGCCGCGCTCGGCCATGTAGCGCTGCAGGACCTGAGCCTTGTGCGATTGCGGCGAGGAATTGAAGCCGTGCAGGTAGACGATCACGCGGCGGCCGCGTTCTGCAGGCGGCCGAGCAGCTTGGCGTGGATGCCGCCGAAGCCGCCATTCGACATGACGAGCACGTGGTCGCCCGCGCGTGCGTCCGAAACGATCGCCGAGACCAGCGCTTCGAGCTCGTCGGCGCAGCGCACGCGAGCGCCCAGCGCAGCGAAAACGACGCCGGGGTCCCAGCCGAGGTTCGAGCTGTAGACGTAGACCCGGTCGGCCTGCGCAAGGCTCGCCGGCAACGCGTCCTTCATGATGCCGCGCTTCATCGTGTTTGATCGCGGCTCCAGCACGGCGAGGATGCGCCCCTGCCCGACCCGTTGACGCAGACCCTCCAGCGTCGTGCGGATCGCGGTCGGATGGTGCGCAAAGTCGTCGTACACCGTGACCCCGCCCGCGCGCCCGCGCACCTGCATCCGCCGGCGCACCCCCGAGAAGCGCGAGAGCGCCTCGATACCCTCCGCCGCCGGTACCCCGACGTGCCGGGCAGCGCCAAGCGCGGCGAGCGCGTTCATGCGGTTGTGGCTGCCGAGCAATTGCCAGCGGACGTGGCCCTGGGAAGCCCCCCGCCAGGCGACTTCGAAGCCTCCTTGCGCATCGGGCGCGCCGGCCTCCCACCCGGTAGGGACGCCGAACCGCTCGATCGGTGTCCAAACACCCTTGGTGAGCACTCGCTCCAATGCTGGATCCCCGCCATTTACGACGAGCAAACCCCTTCGAGGCACGATTCGCACGAAATGGTTGAATTGCCGTTCGATCGCCGCAAGATCGTCGAAGATGTCGGCATGATCGAACTCTAGATTGTTCAAGATTCCGGTGCGGGCCCCGTAATGCACGAATTTGGAGCGCTTGTCGAAGAAGGCGGTGTCGTACTCATCCGCCTCGATAACGAAGAGCTCGCTGCCGGTGTGGCGCGCCGACACCGGAAAATCCGTGGGTACGCCGCCGATCAGGAAGCCGGGCGAGCGGCCCGCGCACTCCAGGACCCAGGCGAGCATTGCCGACACCGTGGTCTTGCCATGCGTGCCCGCCACCGCAAGCACATGGCGCCCGGCGAGCACATGCTCAGCGAGCCATTGCGGACCGGAAACGTAGCGCTCGCCCCGGTCGAGGATGGCCTCCATCAGGGGATTACCGCGCGTCACCACGTTGCCCACGACCCAGAGGTCGGGCGCGAGGCGCAGCTGCTCTTCGCCGAATCCTTCGATCAGCTCGATGCCCAAGGCGGAGAGCTGCTCGCTCATCGGCGGGTAGACGTTGGCATCGCAGCCGGTGACGCGATAGCCGGCGGCGCTGGCTATGGCCGCGATGCCACCCATGAACGTGCCGCAGATGCCGAGAATATGGAGATGCTGGGCCACTAAGAGAGTCAGGCGGGGGAAAGCGCCCGATTCTAGTGGATGACCTATGATTGAACGGCAGCCATGGGTCGCAGGACGAATCGCCAGACGGACATGCGGGCACGCATCGCTGCCGCGGCCGCGCGCCTCATGGCCGAGGACGGCATCGATGACTTTGCGCTCGCCAAGCGCAAGGCCGCGCGCCAGCTCGGTGCGCTCGACACGCAGTCACTGCCACGCAACGATGAGATCGAGGCCGAGCTGCGCGACTATCGCGCGCTCTACCAGGCCGAAGATCATCCCCAGCTGATCGGCGAGCTGCGCCGGATCGCGCTCGACGCAATGCAGGCGCTCGAGCAATTCAACCCCTACCTGACCGGTCCGGTCCTCAAGGGCATCGCCGGCCCCTACGCCGAGATCGATCTCCAGCTCTTTCCGGACAGCGCCAAGGACGTCGAGATTTTCCTGCTCGATCGGAATATCGCCTTCAGCACCCAGGAAGGACGCCGCTATTCGGGCGACCGCTCCCGCGCCGTCAGCCTGATCTCGCTGGTCTGGCAGGGGGTGCCGGTGCGCCTGGCCGTGCTCGACCCCCGCGACGAGCGGCTAGCCCTCAAGACCTCCCAAGCCGGAAAGGTCATCGAGCGCGCTGGAATTGCTGAAGTGGGCGCTATCTTATCCGCCGATAATGCGGCTAAAAGCGGCTAAGTTGATACCATCCGCATCGATTTGACGGAACCCCTGCCCTGCGTCGAGCTACGTTGACTTGGAGCCCCGCTAGGCGCTCCCGACCCATGGGAGCATTTGAAAACCGCTCAGGCTAGAATCGCCGCCTTCTGCGGCGAAA
>VBCP01000411.1 GCA_005888925.1 Betaproteobacteria bacterium
GGCGCTTAGCGCCAGTGCTGCGAAGGCCGCCTTAGCCTTCTTCGACGAACACCTCTTCGCGCTTCTTGCGGATCGCCGGCATGGCGACGATCACCAGCAGGATCACCGAGGCGATGATGAAGCCGGCGCTGATCGGCTTGGTGACGAAGGTGCTCGGGTCGCCGCGCGAAAGCAGCATCGCGCGCCTGAGGTTCTCCTCCATCAGCGGTCCGAGGATGAAGCCGAGGATCATCGGCGCCGGCTCGCATTCGAGCTTGACGCAGATGTAACCCAGGACGCCGAAGATCGCCATGATGAGGACGTCGAAGGCGTTGTTCGACAGGCTGAAGACGCCGATCGCCATGAACACCAGGATCGCGGGATACAGGTAGCGGTAGGGCACGGTGAGCAGCTTCACCCACATGCCGATCATCGGCAGGTTGAGCACCACCAGCATCAGGTTGCCGACCCACATCGACGCGATCAGGCCCCAGAAGAGCTCCGGCTTCTCGTTCATCACCTGGGGCCCGGGTGCGATGCCCTGGATCATCAGCGCGCCGATCATCAGCGCCATCACCGCGTTGCTCGGGATGCCGAGCGTGAGCATCGGGATGAAGGAGGTCTGGGCGCCGGCGTTGTTCGCCGACTCGGGGCCGGCGACGCCCTCGATCGCGCCCTTGCCGAAGCGCTCGGGATGCTTGGACACCTTTTTCTCGAGCGTATAGGCGCCGAACGAGGCGAGCAGCGCGCCGCCGCCCGGGAGGATGCCGAGCATCGAGCCGAGCGCGGTGCCGCGCAGCACCGCCGCCCAGGAGTCCTTCAAATCCTGCTTGGTCGGATAGAGATGCGTCACCTTGCTGGTAAAGATCTCGCGCTGGTCCTTGAGCTCGAGGTTGCTGATGATCTCCGCCGTGCCGAACATGCCCATGGCGACGATCACGAAGCCGATGCCGTCGGACA
>VBCP01000408.1 GCA_005888925.1 Betaproteobacteria bacterium
GAGGTAGTTCATCGGCCGCACCACCACCTGGCCGTTCTCGACCACCGCGCGGTCCTTGGTCGCGTGCACGCCGAGGATCGCCGACTGCGGCGGGTTGATGATCGGCGTCGAGAGCATCGAGCCGAACACGCCGCCGTTCGAGATCGAGAAGGTGCCGCCGGTGAGCTCTTCGAGCGTGAGCTTGCCGTCCTGCGCGCGCTTGCCGAAGTCGCCGATCTTCTTCTCGATCTCCGCGAAGCTCATGCGGTCCGTGTCGCGCAGGATCGGCACGACCAGGCCGCGCGGGCTGCCCACGGCGACGCCGATGTCGAAGTAGCCGTGGTAGACGATGTCGGTGCCGTCGATCGAGGCATTGACGGCGGGAAAGCGCTTCAGCGCATGCACCGCGGCCTTGACGAAGAACGACATGAACCCCAGGCGCGTGCCGTGCTCCTTCTCGAAGCGCTCCTGGTACTTCTTGCGCATCTCCATCACCGGCGCCATGTTCACTTCGTTGAAGGTGGTGAGGATCGCGGCGGTCGATTGCGACTGCACCAGGCGCTCGGCCACGCGCTGGCGCAGCCGCGACATCGGCACGCGCTGCTCCGGGCGCCCGGAGAGCAGCGGGTCCATATTGACGGGCGGCGCCGGCTGCTGCAGAGGTGCTTTCGGCTGGACGGCGGGCTGCTGCAGCACGTCGCCCTTGGTGACGCGGCCATCGCGCCCCGTGCCCTGGATCTTCGACGTGTCGACGCCTTTTTCGGCAGCGATCTTCTGCGCCGCGGGCATCACCGCAGGTGCCTCTTTCTTCGGTGCCGGAGCTGCAGTCGGCGCTGGGGTCTTTGGCGCCGCTGCGCTGGCGGAAGCTTTGGCCTCGGTGTCGATCTGCGCGATGACGTCGCCCGAGCCGACGGCGTCCTTCGCTTTTCTCAATATTTTTATGAGAACCCCGTCGGCCGGGGCGGGCAGCTCGAGCACCACCTTGTCGGTCTCGATGTCGATCAGGTTCTCGTCGCGCGCGACCGGCTCGCCTTCCTTCTTGTGCCAGTCGAGAAGCGTCGCTTCCGCGACGGATTCGGAAAGCTGCGGGACCTTGACTTCAATGATGGCCATCACGACTCCCGTTCAGTTTTTCCCCGGCTTCGGCTGAGCTTCCACCGGGTTAACGAAAAACCAGCGAGTAACTCGCCGGGCTGGGGAAAGACCTTAAGGTCTGTCCCCGCTACTTGTATTTGCCGAACGCCTGCTCCACCAGCGCCTTCTGGCGCTCGTTGTGCCGCGCCATGTAGCCGCCGGCGGGCGATGCCGAAGGCTGGCGGCCGGCATAGTACAGCTTCTGATCCTCGCGCATGTTCTCGCGGAAGTAGTGCGCGGTCTGGTACCACGCGCCCTGGTTCTGCGGCTCTTCCTGGCACCACACGACCTCGTGCGCGTTCGGGTAGCGCCTCATCTCCGCCTCGAACTGCTTGTGCGGGAAGGGATAGAGCTGCTCGACGCGGATGATGGCGACGTCGCTTCTCTGCATCTCGACGCGCTTCGCCGCAAGGTCGTAATAGACCTTGCCGCAGCACGCGATGATGCGCTTCACGCCCTTCTCGTCGACGCTCGCCGTCTCCGGGATCACCGTCTGGAAGGAGCCGTTCGCCAGGTCGTTGATGGAAGAGGACGCCTCCTTCTTGCGCAGCAGCGACTTCGGCGTCATCACGATCAGCGGCTTCCTGAACGGCCGCAGCATCTGCCGGCGCAGCAGGTGGAAAATCTGCGCGGCGTTGCTCGGCACGCAGACCTGCATGTTGTGCTCGGCGCAGAGTTGCAGGTAGCGCTCGAGGCGCGCCGACGAATGCTCCGGACCCTGCCCTTCATAGCCGTGCGGCAGGAACTGGACCAGCCCGCACACCCGGCCCCACTTGGTCTCGCCCGACGAGATGAACTGGTCCATCACGACCTGGGCGCCGTTGGCGAAGTCGCCGAACTGCGCTTCCCAGACCACCAGCGCGTACGGCTCGGCCGTCGAGAAGCCGTACTCGAAGCCGAGCACCGCCTCCTCCGAGAGCACCGAGTCGATGACGACGAAATCGCCCTGCTCCTCGCGGTCCTGGTCGTGCAGCACCGCGTGGCGGTGCGCAAAGGTGCCGCGGCCCATGTCCTGTCCGGAGAGGCGCACGTCGTAGCCGTTGGAAAGGAGCGACGCATAAGCGAGCGTCTCGGCCATGCCCCAGTCGACCGCTGCCTTCCCCGCGGCCATCTGCTTGCGCGCCTCGAGGACACGCACCACGGTGGGATGGACCTTGAAGCCCTCGGGCACGCTGGTGAGCGGCTCGGCGAGGCGCTGCAGCTCGGCGAGCGGCACGTGCGTGTCGGCAGCGTCGGTCCATTTCGAATTCAGGAACGGCGCCCAGTCGACCGCGAACTTGCTCTTGAAGTTGGAGAGCACCGGGCTCACGGTCTGCTGCCCGGCGTCGAGCGTCTCGCGGTAGTGCTTGATGAGCGCCTCGGGCTCCTCCGCGGCGACCACGCTCTGCGTGACGAGCTTGTCGGCGTAGAGCTTGCGCGTGCCCGGATGCTGGGTGATCTTCTTGTACATCAGCGGCTGCGTCACCGAAGGCTCGTCCTGCTCGTTATGGCCGAGCTTCCTGAAGCAGACGATGTCGATCACCACATCCTTGTGGAACTTGTTGCGGAAGTCGAGCGCGAGCTGGGTGACGATGAGCACCGCCTCGGGGTCGTCGCCGTTGACGTGGAAGATCGGCGCCTCGACCATCTTCGCGACGTCGGTGCAATAAAGCGTCGAGCGCGCATCGCGCGGGTCCGAGGTGGTGAAGCCGATCTGGTTGTTGACGATGATGTGCACCGTGCCGCCGGTGCCGTAGCCGCGCGTGCCGGAGAGGTTCAGCGTCTCCATCACCACGCCCTGCCCCGCGAACGCGGCGTCGCCGTGCACCAGGATCGGCAGCACCTGGTCGCCGGTCTTGTCGTCGCGGCGGCGCTGGCGCGCGCGCACCGAGCCCTCGACCACCGGATTGACGATTTCCAGGTGGGACGGATTGAACGCCAGGGAAAGATGCACCGGCCCGCCCGGCGTCGTGATGTCGGACGAGAAGCCGTTGTGGTACTTGACGTCGCCCGAAGGCAGGTCCTGCGTCGCCTTGCCCTCGAATTCCAGGAACAGGTCCTTCGGCATCTTGCCCAGCACGTTCACCAGCACGTTCAGCCGCCCGCGGTGCGCCATGCCGATGACGATCTCCTGCACGCCGTTGGCGCCGGCGCGCTGGATCAGCTCGTCGATGCACGGGATCACGCTCTCGCCGCCTTCCAGCGAGAAGCGCTTCTGGCCGACGTACTTCGTGTGCAGGTAGCGCTCGAGATGCTCGGCCTCGGTGAGCTTGCGCAGCAGGTGCTTTTGCTGCTCCGCCGAGAGTTTCGGCATGCCGCGCACCGGCTCGATCTTCTCCTGGATCCACTGGCGCTGCACGCGATCGGAGATGAACATGTACTCGTAGCCGATGTTGCGGCAATAGGTGTCGCGCAACGCCTGCAGCAGGTTCCTGAGCGAGGTGCGGTCGATGCCGACGAACGAGCCGGCGTTGACCGTCTGGTCGAGATCGGCTTCCGCCAGGTCGTAGAAGCCGGGCTCGAGCTCGGGCTGCGGCGGGCGCGACATGCGCTTCAACGGATCGACCGTCGCCCAGCGCGAGCCGGAGATGCGATAGGCGGTCACCAGCAGGAGCGCGGCGACCTGCAGCCGCTCGGGGGTGACCGGTTCCGCCCGCAGCGTCTTCGCGCCTCCCAGCACGCCGGCTTTGGCGCGCTCGACGAAGGACTGCTCGACCGGCGCGCGCGCCACGTCCTTCACGCTGCTCCCGGGGAGCACCTGCATGCGGTCGAAATACTCGCGCCACTGCTCCGGCACCGACTGCGGGTTGGCCAGGTACTTCTCGTACAGGTCCTCGATGAACGGCGCATTGCCGCCGAAGAGGTAGGAGTTGTCCTGGAACTGGCGCATCACGCTGCTCATGGCGACTACCTCTTGTCGAGGGGTTTCACATCCCGGCGCGTCGGCCCCTTGTAGAGCTGGCGCGGCCGGCCGATCTTGTACTCCGGATCGGAAATCATCTCCTGCCACTGCGCAATCCAGCCGACCGTTCGCGCGAGCGAAAAGATGCAGGTGAACATCGCCACCGGGATGCCGAGCGCGCGCTGCACGATGCCGGAGTAGAAGTCCACGTTCGGATAGAGCTTGCGGCTGAGGAAGTAGTCGTCCTCCAGCGCGATGCGCTCGAGCTCCAGCGCGAGCTTGAAGAGGCGGTCGTTGTGCAGCCCGAGCTCGTTCAGCACCTCGTGGCAGGTCTCGCGCATGAGCTTCGCGCGCGGGTCGAAGTTCTTGTAGACGCGGTGGCCGAAGCCCATCAGGCGCACGCCGGCGTGCTTGTCTTTCACCTTCTTGATGAACTCCGGGATCTTCGAGACGTCGCCGATCTCTTCCAGCATCTCGAGGCAGGCCTCGTTCGCCCCGCCGTGCGCCGGGCCCCACAGGCAGGCGATGCCGGCGGCGATGCAGGCGTAGGGATTCGCCCCGGAGGAGCCGGAAAGGCGCACGGTGGAAGTCGAGGCGTTCTGCTCGTGGTCGGCGTGCAGGATGAAGATGCGGTCCATCGCGCGCACCAGCACGTCGTTCGGCTTGTACTCCTCGGCCGGCACCGCGAACATCATGCGCATGAAGTTCGCGGTGTACGACAGGTCGTTGCGCGGATACATGAACGGCTGGCCGATCGAGTACTTGTAGGACATGCCGACGATGGTCGGCATCTTGGCGATCAGCCGGAACGCCGAGATGATGCGGTGCTGCGGGTTATTGATGTCGAGCGCGTCGTGGTAGAACGCGGAGAGCGCGCCGACCACGCCGACCATCACCGCCATCGGATGCGCGTCACGCCGGAACCCCTGGTACAGGCGCGCCAACTGCTCGTGCACCATCGTGTGGTGCGTCACGATGCCGACGAACTCGTCCTTCTCCTTGCGGTTCGGCAGCTCGCCGTTCAAGAGCAGGTAGCAGACCTCGAGGAAGTCGCAGTGCTGCGCGAGCTGCTCGATCGGGTAGCCGCGGTAGAGCAGGATCCCCGCGTCGCCGTCGATGTAGGTGATCGCCGAGGTGCAGCTCGCGGTCGACATGAAGCCCGGGTCGTAGGTGAACATGCCGGACTTGGCGTAAAGCGGCCGGATGTCGACCACATCGGGACCGGTGCTGCCGGAGAGCACCGGGAACTCCAGGCTTTTTCCGTCCGGCAGCTTGAGCGTCGCAGTCTTGTCGGCCATGGTCTTCCTTTCAGACGGCGCGCAGGCGCGCCACGACATCCTTCAGGTGAGGCTGGTAGTTCTCGCTGCGGCCCGCAACGATGTCCCACAGGTCGTTGTCGGGCAGATCGAGCAACGGGTTGAGCGCGTGGTCATCAGGGTGTCGCGCGAGATAGCGTTCCAGCACGATGTCGAGCTCCAGCAGCCCGCGCCGGCACTTCCATTTGAGCTTTTCGCGCTGCAGGCGGTCCATCACACTGCCCGCTTCACGAGCAACTCCTTGATGTGGTTGATCGCCTTGGTGGGGTTCAGGTTCTTCGGGCAGACGTCGACGCAGTTCATGATGGTGTGGCAGCGGAACAGCCGATAGGGATCGTTCAGGTTGTCGAGGCGCTCGGCCGTGGCCTGGTCGCGCGTGTCGGCGATGAAGCGGTAGGCCTGCAGCAGGCCCGCCGGGCCGACGAACTTGTCGGGGTTCCACCAGAAGGACGGGCACGAAGTCGAGCAGCACGCGCAGAGGATGCACTCGTAGAGGCCGTCCAGGTGATCGCGCTCCTCGGGCGACTGCAGCCGCTCGCGCTCGGGCGGCGGCTCGTCGTTGATCACGTACGGCTTGATCGAGTGGTATTGCTTGAAGAACTGCGTCATGTCGACGATCAGGTCGCGGATCACGGGCAGGCCCGGCAGCGGCCGCAGCGTGACGTGCTCGGGCAGGTCGGCAACCTTCGTCAGGCAGGCGAGGCCGTTCTTGCCGTTGATGTTCATCGCATCGGAGCCGCACACGCCTTCGCGGCAGGAGCGGCGGAAGGCGATCGAGTCGTCCAGCACCTTCACCTTGACCAGGGCGTCGAGCAGCATGCGGTCCGCGTGCTCCAGCTGGACCTCGTAATCCTTGATGTACGGGCGCTCGTCCTTGTCCGGATCGTAGCGATAAATGGAAAGTCGCATCAGTAGGTTCTCGCCTTGGGTTGGAACGCCTCGACCGTCATCGGCTTGAGGTGCACCGGCTTGTAGGCGAGCCGGTTGGCCTCCTTGTACCAGAGCGTGTGCCTCATCCAGTTCTTGTCGTCGCGCTCGGGAAAGTCGGCGCGCGACTGCGCGCCGCGCGATTCCTTGCGCGCCTCGGCCGAGACAATGGTCGCCATCGCGGTCTCGACCAGGTTGTCGAGCTCGAGGGCCTCGACGCGTGCCGTGTTGAAGACTTTCGACTTGTCCTGGATGAAGAGGCGCTGCGCGCGCGCGGCGATCTCCTTCACCTTCTCGATGCCGCGCGCCAGGTCCTCAGGGAAGCGGAAAATGCCGCAGTGTGCCTGCATGGTGCGGCGCAGGTCGTTGCCGACATCGGCCACCCGTTCTCCGGAGCTCGCCGCGTCGAGACGCGCCAGGCGCGCGCGCGACGCCTCACCCGCGTCCTTCGGCAGATTGCGCTGCGGGCTCGGCAAGGAACGGATGTCCTTGATCACCTGCTCGCCCGCCGCTTTGCCGAAGACCACCAGGTCGAGCAGCGAATTGGTGCCCAGGCGGTTGGCACCGTGCACCGAGACGCAGGCGCACTCGCCCACGGCGTAGAAGCTCGGCAGGATGCTCTCCGACGTGGCGCCCTCGGGCACCACGACTTGCCCGGTGTATTTGGTCGGGATGCCGCCCATCTGGTAGTGCGCGGTCGGCACCACCGGTATCGGCTCGCGCACCGGGTCGGCGTTGGCGAAGCGGATGGCGATCTCGCGGATGCCGGGCAGGCGGTGGTTGATCACCTCGGGGCCGAGGTGGTCGAGCTTCAGCAGCAGGTGGTCCGCGTCGGGGCCGCAGCCGCGGCCTTCCTTGATCTCGGTGGTCATCGCCCGCGACACCACGTCGCGGCTGGCGAGGTCCTTGGCGTTGGGCGCGTAGCGCTCCATGAAGCGCTCGCCGTTCTTGTTGAGGAGGTAGCCGCCCTCGCCGCGCACGCCTTCGGTGATGAGGATCCCGGCGCCCTGGATCCCGGTCGGGTGAAACTGGAAGAACTCCATGTCCTCGAGCGGGATGCCGGCGCGCGCCGCCATGCCGAGGCCGTCGCCGGTGTTGATGAAGGCGTTGGTGCTCGCGGCGAAGATGCGCCCCGAGCCCCCCGTGGCGAACACCGTCGCCTTGGCCTGCAGGATCGAGACCTCGCCGGTCTCCATCTCGAGCGCGGTGACGCCGATGACCGCGCCGTCCTGCGGGTCGCGGATCAGGTCGAGCGCCATCCATTCGACGAAGAACTGCGTGTTGGCGCGCACGTTCTGCTGGTAGAGCGTGTGCAGCATGGCGTGGCCGGTGCGATCGGCCGCGGCGCAGGAGCGCATCGCCATCTTCGGGCTGCCGTAGTCCTGGGTATGGCCGCCGAAGGGGCGCTGGTAGATCTTGCCGCTTTCGAGCCGGTCGAACGGCATCCCCATGTGCTCGAGCTCGACCACCACCTCGATCGCGCGCCGGCACATGTACTCGATCGCGTCCTGGTCCCCGAGATAGTCCGAGCCCTTGACCGTGTCGTACATGTGCCAGTGCCAGTTGTCCTCGGTCGAATTGGCGAGCGGCGCCGCGATGCCGCCCTGCGCCGCAACCGTATGCGAGCGCGTGGGAAATACCTTGGAAAGCACGGCGACCTTCAGATTCGCCCGCGCTAGCTCCAGCGCGGCGCGCATGCCGGAGCCGCCGGCGCCGACCACGATCGCATCAAACTTCCGCACGCTCAGCGCCACAGGATTTGCACCGTCCAGCCGACGTAGGCGGCGATGATGACGATGGTGATCACCTGGAGGCCGAGCCGCAGGCCGTCGTGCCTGGCGTAGTCCATCACGATGTCGCGCACGCCGACCCAGGCGTGCCATCCCAGGCTGATCGCGAAGAGCAGCGTCGCGACGCGCATCCAGCCCTGCGTGAAGAGCTCCTTCCACACGCCGTAGCTGATCGGCCGGCCGGTCATGAAGACGACCACGAGTATCACGCTGTAGACGGCCATGATGACGGCTGTAATGCGCTGCGCGAGCCAGCTGCCGAGGCCGTAATGCGCACCGACGACGATGCGGCTCACCATATGCGCCAGGCGAAGAAGATCGTCAGCGCGATGCTCGCGGCGAAGACGATGAAGCTGGTCATGCGCGCCTGCGGCAGATCGATGCCCTTGTTGAGATCGAGGAACAGAAAGCGAATTCCCGCGCAGAAGTGGTGCGCGTAGGCCCAGACGAAGACCAGCAGGCCCAGCTTGGCGATCGGCATTGCGAGATAGCTGCGCACATGCACGAAACCCTGCTCGGACGCGAGGCTCGTATCGAGCAGGTAGAGCAGCCACGCGGCGAACGGGAAGAAGAGCAGCGCGCCGGAGAGGCGGTGCAGTCCGGAGACCCACGCCGGCGCCGGCAGGCGAATCTCAAACAGGAGCGCGGCAAGGCTCAGGTATTTCGGTCGTGGTTTCTTCGCGGCCGCGCTGGACATGAGGTTGTGCCGGGCCCCGATTTCCCCCCGAGGTGCCAGCGAATTCATTATAGCGTCGCGGCGCGGCAACCCGCTGCTGTAAAATCGAAATCCACTTTTCCCGCGCGGAGCTCTCGATGCCCAAAGCCCCCGTTCGCGTCGCCGTCACCGGCGCCGCAGGCCAGATCGGCTATTCGTTGCTCTTCCGGATCGCGAGCGGCGAGATGCTCGGAAGAGACCAGCCGGTGATCCTGCAGATGCTCGAGATCCCAGACGAGAAAGCGCAGAAGGCGCTGAAGGGCGTGATGATGGAGCTCGACGACTGCGCCTTTCCACTGCTCGCCGGCATGGTGCCGGCCTCCGATCCGATGGTGGCGTTCAAGGACGTGCAGGTGGCACTGCTGGTCGGTGCGCGCCCGCGCGGCCCGGGGATGGAACGCAAGGATCTGTTAGAAGCGAACGGCAAGATCTTCGGCCCGCAGGGCCAGGCGCTCGGCCGCGTCGCCAGTAGGGACGTCAAAGTGCTCGTGGTCGGCAACCCGGCGAACACCAACTGCCTCATCGCGATGAAGAACGCGCCGAGCCTCAAGCCCACGCAGTTCACCGGCATGATGCGGCTCGACCACAACCGCGCCACCTCGCAACTCGCGCATAAGGTCGGCAAGCCCGTTTCGTCCATCCGCAAGCTGACGGTTTGGGGCAACCACTCGGCCACGCAGTACCCGGACGTGTTTCAGGCTGAGGCCGACGGCAAGAAGCTCTGGCCCATGATCAACGACCAGGGCTGGCTCGAATCGACGTTCATTCCCACGGTGCAGAAGCGCGGCGCCGCCATCATCGATGCGCGCGGCCTTTCCTCGGCGGCTAGCGCGGCCAACGCAGCGATCGACCACGTGCGCGACTGGCTCTCGGGCTCGCGCGACGGCGACTGGGTGACGATGGGCATTCCATCGGATGGCAGCTACGGCATTCCGGAGGGCGTGATCTACGGCTATCCGGTCACCTGCCGCGGCGGCAGCTACCAGATGGTGAAGGGGCTGGAAGTGAGCGAGTTCAGCCGCAAGCGCATGGACGCGACGCTGAAGGAACTCCACGAGGAGCGCGACGGGGTGAAGCACCTCCTCGGCAAGTGATGAGCGCAGGCGGCCGGTTCCGGGAGGCGGTCAAGGCGGAGCGCCCGCTGCAGGTCATCGGCACGATCTGCGCCTACCACGCGCTGTTGGCGAAGCGCGTCGGCTACAAGGCGATCTACCTCTCCGGCGGCGGCGTCGCCGCAGGCTCGCTCGGCATGCCGGATCTCGGCATCTCCAACCTCGATGACGTGCTGACCGACATCCGGCGCATCACCGACGTGTGCGATCTGCCGCTGCTCGTCGACGTCGACACCGGCTTCGGCGCGAGCGCCTTCAACGTCGCGCGCACCACCCGCTCGCTCATCAAGTTCGGCGCCGGCGCGATGCACATCGAGGACCAGGTCGGCGCCAAGCGCTGCGGTCATCGACCCGGCAAGGAGCTCGTTTCACCGGACGAGATGTGCGAGCGCATCAAGTCTGCGGTCGATGCGCGCACCGATCCCGCCTTTGTGATCATGGCGCGCACCGATGCGTTGGCATCTGAGGGACTGGACCGCGCGGTCGAGCGCGCCACGGCCTACGTTGAAGCCGGCGCCGACATGATCTTCCCCGAGGCGATCACCGAGCTGCCGATGTACCGGAAGTTCGCCGCCGCGGTGAAGGTGCCGATCCTCGCCAACATCACCGAGTTCGGCAAAACGCCGCTCTTCACGGTGGACGAGCTGCGCTCGGCCGATGTCGGCATCGTGCTCTACCCCCTCACCGCCTTCCGTGCGATGAACCAGGCGGCGCTCAAGACCTACGAGACGGTGCGCAAGAGGGGCACGCAAAAATCGCTACTGCAGGAAATGCAAAGCCGCGAGGAGCTCTACGACACCATCGGCTACCACGATTACGAGAAGAAACTCGATGAGCTCTTTGCCCGCGGACGCTCCTAAGCCCAAGAAATCGGTCGCGCTCTCGGGCGTGCCCGCCGGCAACACGGCGCTTTGCACCGTCGGGCGCAGCGGCAACGACCTGCACTACCGCGGCTACGACATCCTCGACTTTGCGGATGCGGCCGAGTTCGAGGAGATCGCCTATCTGCTGGTGCACGAGAAGCTTCCCACCCGCACCGAACTGGCCTCCTATAAGCGCCGACTCCAAGGGCTGCGCGCTCTACCCGCCGCCGTAAAAACAGTGCTGGAAAACGTGCCCAAATCCGCGCATCCGATGGACGTGATGCGCACCGGCGTCTCGATGCTCGGCACCGTGGAGCCGGAGGCCGAGGATCACAACAAGGCGGGCGCGGAGCTTATCGCCGACCGCCTGATGGCATCGATGGGCTCGATGCTGCTCTACTGGTACCACTTTTCGCACCATGGCAAGCGCATCGAGACCGTGACCGACGACGATTCGATCGGCGGCCACTTCCTGAACCTGCTGCACGGCAGGAAGGCGTCGGCGAGCTGGGTGCGCGCGATGCACACGTCCCTGGTGCTGTACGCCGAGCACGAATTCAACGCCAGCACCTTCACCTGCCGTGTCGTGGCCGGCCTGCGGGGCCCGAAGCACGGCGGCGCGAATGAGTTCTCGTACGAGGTTCTGTCTCGGTATGCCAGCCCCGACGACGCCGAGCGCGACATCGTGCGGCGCGTGCAGGCGAAGGAGATCGTGATCGGCTTCGGCCATCCCGTGTACACCACCGGCGATCCGCGCAACAAGGTGATCAGGGAGGTGGCGCGGCGGCTGTCGCAGACCGCGGGCGACATGAAGCTCTTCGAGATCGCCGAGCGCCTTGAGCAGGTGATGGGGCGCGAGAAAAAGATGTTCGCCAATCTCGACTGGTACAGCGCCGTGTCCTACCACCGCCTGGGCGTACCGACGGCGATGTTCACGCCAATCTTCGTCATCTCGCGCACCAGCG